>CALKWS010000213.1 GCA_938004115.1 uncultured Ruaniaceae bacterium | reverse complement strand
AACAGCATCCAGAAGTGGATCTTGCCCAGCCGTTCATCGAGCATGTTCCCGGTGAACTTGGGCCACCAGAAGTAGAAGCCGGCGAACATCGCGAACACCACGGTGCCGAATACGACGTAGTGGAAGTGGGCCACCACGAAGTAGGTGTCGTGGATGTGGAAGTCCAGCGGCGGGCTGGCCAGGATCACGCCGGTCAATCCACCGAAGAGGAACGTCGCCATGAAGCCCAGGGCCCACAGCATCGGCGTCTCGAAGGTGAGTTTGCCGCGCCAGAGCGTACCGATCCAGTTGAAGAACTTCACCCCGGTGGGGACCGCGATGAGCATCGTCATCACGGCGAAAAACGGCAGCAGCACGTTCCCGGTGGCGTACATGTGGTGCGCCCAGACCGTCACGGATAGTCCGGCGATCGCGAAGGTCGCGAACACCAGTCCCTTGTATCCGAAGATCGGTTTCCGGGCGAACACCGGGAGGACCTCGGTGACGATCCCGAAGAACGGCAGCGCGATGATGTAGACCTCAGGGTGCCCGAAGAACCAGAACATGTGTTGCCACAGCATCACGCCCCCGTTCTCGGCGGCGAAGACTTGGGAGCCGAGTATTCGGTCGGCACCCAGGCCGAACAGGGCGGCCGCCAGCAGCGGGAAGGCCATCAGCACCAGGACGGAGGTGAGGAGCACGTTCCAGGTGAAGATCGGCATCCGGAACATCGTCATGCCCGGGGCGCGCATGCACAGGATGGTGGCGATGAAGTTGACCGCGCCGAAGATGGTGCCGAACCCGGTCATGATCAGCCCGGTCACCCACAGGTCCCCCCCGAGTCCCGGGGAGTAGGACTCCAGTGACAGGGTCGGGTAGGCCGTCCAACCGAAACTGGCCGCACCGCGCGGGGTGAGGAACCCGCCGATCGCGAGGAAGCCACCGAGGCTGAACAGCCAGTAGGAGAACATGTTCAGCCGCGGGAACGCCACGTCCGGGGCACCGATCTGCAACGGCATGATCGCATTCGCGAAGCCCGCGAACAGCGGGGTGGCGAACAGCAGCAACATGATCGTGCCGTGCATCGTGAAGTACTGGTTGTACTGTTCGGCGCTGGCCACCACCTGGATCCCCGGGGCGAAGAGCTCCGCCCGGATAACCATCGCGAGCAGGCCGCCGAAGGCGAAGAAGATGAAGGAGGTGACCAGGTACAGGTTGCCGATCACCTTGTGGTCCGTGGTGGTGATCCACTTCAGGACCGAGGACCCGATCGGACGGCGGGCCGGTGCCAACGGATGGTCGGCGCCCCGCAGGTCCTGGGTCTGGATGTCGCGTTCGTCGACTGCCATCAGTCATCCTCTCCCGTGCCGGGCCGGTTCTGGTGCGCCGGCATCGAGATCCGGTCGAGTTCCTCACCCAACTGGCCGGTCTGGCCGGCGGCACGGAGGTCCTCGATGTGCTGGTTGTACTCTTCCTCGGAGACGACCTCCACGTTGAAGAGCATGTTCGCGTGGAACTCCCCGCACAGTTCCGCGCACTTGCCGATGTAGGTTCCCTCGACGCCGGGCGTCAGGTGGAACACGTTGCGCTCACCGGGGAGCATGTCCAACTTGAAGATGAATGCCGGCACCCAGAAGGAGTGGGCCACATCGCGGGAGAGGACCACGAACTCCACGGTCTGATCCACCGGCAGCACGAGCGTGGGCACCTCGTCCGGGGCGCTGACCACGGTGCCCTCGGGCACCACGTCGTTGTCCCACGGGTCTCCGGTGTCCCAGACGTCCTCGTCGACGTAGTTGAAGTCGAACGCCCACTGACGCCCGATCACCTCGATGGTGTGGTCCACCTCGCCGGAGACGTCGGTCTGTTCCTCCTGGATGTTCGCGGTGTAGTAGAACAGCACACCGACCATGACCACCGGTACGAAGGTGTAGAGCAACTCCAGCGGTAGGTGGTATCGCAACTGCACCGGAAGCGTGTTGTCGTGCTTGCGCTTGCGGTAGACGATCACGCACCAGATCAGCAGACCCCAGACCAGCACGCCCACGAAGAGCGCGGCGATCCAGGTACCGACCCAGAACTCCACCAGGGTGTCGGTGTGCTCGGTCATTCCCTCCGGCCCGGGTAACCACCCGCGCCGGGCCTGTTCCACCGAACAGCCCGCCAGGACGAGCATGCCTATCAAACCAAGTGCAACGAACCCCGCCTTGCGCGAAGGTGATCTCCGTACAGGAGGAACGGACACGATGCTGACGCCTTCCGATGTCATGGGTGAACAGGTCCCAGCCTATCCCCTCCCGGGGTGTGGGCGAACGCAACGGGCGGGGTGTGGGCGAACGAAACGGGCAGGGTGGAACCACCCGCGCCGAGGGTGGGCGCGCACGCGCGGCCGCACGTCGCCGCAGCGGCACCGGGTAGGCCCTCGAAGCTCCCCAGGGCCCGGTATGGCGGCCGCCCCGGCGGCCCGGTTCAGCCCTGCTGGGTCAGGATCAGGTCGGCGATGATGGCGACCCCCTCGCCGGAATCGCCCCCTGGCAGTGTGATCAGCACCCGCGAGCCACTCGGTATATCGGCCAGCAAGTCGTACCACTGGCCCGCTCCCACCTGCCCGACCTCGGGTATCGGGCGGGTGCCCTCGAACTGGGGCCAGGTGCTCTCCCGCTCCGAGTTGCTCCACGTCACGATCGAGTAGGCGACCACGACGCTACCGCCGGGACGGGCCGGCTCCCCGTCACCCTCGGCGATCACCTCGACGTCCGGCTGCTCCGGTGCCTCCGCGTCCTCGCGCACCGTGGGCATCACCGGTTCGCCCGGATCGGCATCCAGGGTGACCGGCAGGGACTCCGCATCGGCCTGCACGGCGGCATCGGCGTCTCCGGCGTCGGCGGGGTTGACCGCGTCGATCACGTCGACCACGAACACGATCGTGTCATCCGGGCCGATGCGTCCGTCCGGGGTGCCTCCGGAGGGGCCGTACCCCAGGGCGGGCGGGATGGAGATCAGCAACCGCGAGCCCACTTCGTGACCGGGTATGCCCTGGCTCCAGCCGTCGATGACACCGGCCAGGGAGAACAATGTGGGTTCGCCCCGGTCGAAGGAACTGTCGAACGGTTCGGCGCTGTCCCACACGTGGCCCGCGTAGTGCGCCAGCACCGCCGCCCCCTCCTCGACGAGGGGTCCGTCCCCCTCGGTGAGGACTTCGACCTGGAGGTCCTCCGGCGGGCCGGAGTCGGGAAAGGCGATCGCCGGGTCACCGTCGAACTCTGGCGCCACCTCGGGGAGTTCCTCGCCGGCTTCGTCGGCCGGCTCAGGCGCTTGCTCGGTCTGCTGCCCGGGCGGTTGGTCCGCCTGGTCGGCGTCGCCGGAGGAGCATGCCGCCAGGACGATCAGTGCGGCGGCGAGCACGGCTGCGGTGCGACGGCCGCGTACTGCGCCGCTCAGTGGAAGGAGTCCCCACAGGCGCAGGAGCCGCCGGCGTTGGGATTGTCGATCGTGAAGCCCTGCTTCTCGATCGTGTCGGCGAAATCGATGGTCGCGCCGCTGAGGTAGGGCACGCTCATCTTGTCGACCACCACCTCGACCCCGTCGAACTCGCGCACGGCGTCGCCGTCGAGGTAACGCTCGTCGAAGTACAACTGGTAGATGAGTCCGGAACAACCGCCGGGCTGCACCGCGACGCGCAGACGCAGGTCGTCGCGTCCCTCCTGGTCCAGCAGCGCCTTGACTTTGGCTGCTGCCACATCGGTCAGCAGTACCTCGTGTGTCAGTTCTTCTTCAGTCGTCTGGCTCATCGTCGCCTCTCCGGCTCGGGGAACGGTCTCGCCTGAACACCACTGTAACCCGCAGTGATCGTCGATGTGCGACTCAGCGGGGCGTCCAGTTTCGCATCACCCGGGCCGCGCGGGCGCGCAGGGCTTCCGCCGGATCTAGCGGTGCACGGGGGGCTGGTGCCCGGCCGGGCACCAGCGGGCGGTCGATCAGCGGGTACGCAGCGCTCAGGCCAGCATTGGCCAGTTCCCTGCGGTTGGCCATGACCTCGTGCGCCAGCGCCACCACCGGCCGGCCGAAGTCGGCGGTCAGTTCCCCCACGGTGGCCACGACCCCCTCGTACATGGTGTCGTTGTCCAGCGACGCGGTCCCGGTGAGCACCAGGTCGGCGGTGGCCAGCGCCTCCCTCAGGGCCAGTTCGCCGGCGACGACGCCCGCACCCGGCAGCAGCCGCGCGCCGAGCAGGCCGAGCATGTACCCCACCCCGCCGCCGGCCCCGGTATAAGCGGACCCCGGGCCGGACAGATCGCTCGCACCGCTGACATCATCGGGACCGGTCAGGCCGGTGCGCAAGGGCGGCAAGGTCCTGGCGTGGTCGAAGGCTCCGTGGGCGAGGTCGGCGGTGCGGCGTTCCACCTCCTGGGCTTGGGCGGCGCTCAACCCGAAGCGCTGCAGCCGCGCACCGGCACCGTGCAGGCCGAGGAGCGGGGTGTCGCGAGCGACGGCGACCACCAGATCCGTGCGCGCGAACCTGTCGCGTACCGGGCCGAGCGCGTGCCACACCGGATCCGGTGGGGCCGCCGACGGGGTGCAGAGTTCAGCCAACCGGGCCAGCATTCCCGCTCCCCCGTCGTGGGTGGGCGTGGTCCCGAGGCCGACGACGATCCGTCCGGCGCCGGTCTGTGCCGCCGCGTGCAGCAGGTCGGCCACACCGGCGCTGCTGCCGCCGGCGGCCGCCTGCGATTCCGTCGCCCCCGCCTCGCCGAGACCGCCGAGGACGGCGCCCGGTTCGATGTACGCCGTCCCCCCACCCGGGCCGGGGACGTGCAGGACCGCCGCGGGCACGTCGGTCCCTGCGGCGCCGGGGACGTTCACCGGCACCAGGACTCCCCCACGCGCGTGGTGCACCACCTCCACCAGCCCGGTCCCGCCGTCGCTCATCGGCCGCACGATGGTGTCATGGTCGTCCTGCTGCCAGGGCGCGGCGAGGGCGGCCGCCGCGTGCACCGCGGACAGAGCACCGCCGAAGTGATCCGGGGCGATGAGGATACGCACCGGCTCATTGTCTCCCAGCTCGCCACCGATCCCGACCGGCGGCCCGCGGGCGGGCCGGGTCCGGGGACGGAACGGCGCACCGGGGCCAGTACCCTGGAGGGGTGTTTGGACGCCAGAAGAACTCGCCGAAGCCTCCCCCGAGCGATCCCGGGCCGCCGGCAGAACCAGAACCCCCCAAGGACGGTCGCAAGGGCCGGCCCACCCCCAGGCGCAAGGATGTGGAGGCTGCGAACCGGCGTCCCCTCGTACCCGATGACCGCAAGGCGGCACGCCGGGCCCAGCGGGAGCAGTTCGCCCGGGCGCGGCGGGAGCAGCAGGAAGCGATGCTCAGCGGCGATGAGGAGAAGATGCCGCTGCAGCACCGGGGCGCGGCGCGGCGCTTCATGCGTGACTACGTCGACGCCCGCTGGTCCCCGGGGGAACTGTTCCTCCCGGTGGCCATTCTCATCATTCTGGTGCTGTTGGCGGGGAACCTGTTCCCCCAGTTCATCGAGATCATCATCTCGGGGATCCTGGTGGCCTACCTGTATGTGCTGCTGGCGGTCGTGGACGCGGTGATCCTGGCGGTTCGGGTACGCAAGAAGGCCCGGGAGAAGTATGGCGCGGAGAGCCTGGGCCGCGGGCCGCTGATGTACATCGTGTTCCGGTGCTTCTACATGCGCCGGATGCGGCTGCCGCGCCCGGTGGTCAAGCGTGGTGAGTTCCCGGTCTGAGCGGGTTGCCGCCTCTGAGCGCTCCCCGGGGTTACCGGCGCCCTCTGAGCGCTCCCCGGGGTTACCGGCGCCCTCTGAGCGCACCCCGGGGTGACCGGCGCGCGGTCAGTGCCCGGTTCATCCGCGCGGGCCAGGTCGGGCCGCCGTAGACGAATCCGGAGTAGGCCTGGAGCAGGTCGGCGCCGGCGTCCAGGTAGGCACGGGCGTGCTTCGGTGAACTGATACCGCCCACGCCGATGACCAGTTGGTCCGGGCGCAGGTGCCGGCGCAGCAGGGACACCACGGCCAGGCCACGGTCGCGCACCGGTGGGCCGGAGAGTCCGCCGGCGCCGTGATCGTGCCGGATCGTGGTGTTGACCGCGATCACACCGGCCAGGTCCAGTTCCCGGCTCAGCGCGGCGATGTCCTCGATGTCGCGGTCGGCCAGGTCCGGGGCGATCTTCACCAGCACCGGCACGGCCCGGGCCGCAGCGGCATCGGCGGCGCGCTGCACCTGCCTCAGGATCGGCCGCAGTGCCTCGATCTGTTGCAGGTCCCGCAGTCCGGGGGTATTCGGGGAGGAGACGTTGACCACCAGGTAGTCGGCGTAGGGGGCCAGCGTGCGGGCGCTGTGGACGTAGTCCGTCTCCGCGGCCGCGGCGGGGGTGACCTTCGACTTGCCGATGTTCACGCCCAGGACCACGCGCCGCCCCGCTGCGGTGCGGCGCAACCGCCGCAGCCGCCCGGCCACCGCCGTGGCGCCGTCGTTGTTGAACCCCATCCGGTTCACCAGCCCGCCGCGCTCGGGCACCCGCCACAACCGCGGACGCGGGTTCCCCGGTTGGCCGACGGCGGTGACCGTTCCGACCTCGATGAATGCGAAGCCAAGGGCGGCCAGCCCCCGGACCATGACGGCGTTCTTGTCGAACCCGGCTGCCAACCCGAGGGGGCCGCGCAGCGGCCGGTCGGACAGCGCCGGTACCCGCATCGACCGCTCAGGCGACACGTTCCCGCTCAGCGCCGCGATCGCCGCGCGCAGCGGCGGGAGGTCACCGGCGACTCTGATCGCGCGGGCCGCCAGGTGGTGAGCGGTCTCGGCGTCGACCTTGGTCAGCACCGCGGTGAAGAGCCTGCGATAGGCCTTCGTCACCGCATCCGGGCCGCGACGCCGGGCATGCCCCCGGCCGCGGCCCGGCACGGTTGACACCGCCGGACGGCCCGAGACGTCGCGACCAGAGCCTGCCTGCTCCGTGCCCGGTGTCATGCTGCCGCGATCCGGGAGGGCCGGGACCACCACAACCAGCTCAGGCCCAGGAACGGCAGCACCAGGGGCACGTACCCGTACCCGGCCCCGAAGCCGGACCACACCGTCTCCCGGGGGAACAGTTCCGGGTGGGTCATGGACAGTGCCCCCACGAGGAGTACCCCGAGCGCCTCGATGATCACCGCGACCCACCCCACCTTGCGCCACCGGCGGCCGTTGTGGGCCAACGCGATCGTGGCCACCAGGTAGATCACCGCGGCGAGCGCGGACAGCGTGTACGCCAACGGCGCCTCACCGGCGTCCCGGATGAGTTGCACGCCGGACCGGGCGGTAGCGGACACGGCGAAGACCCCGTAGATCACGATCAGCACCCGGCCCGCGCCATAGGCGGGCCGGCGGGTATCCTCCACGGCGCTCAGGTCACTCACCCGAGCACCCAGATCTGCCAGATCCGCAGCTGCATCGCGGCGATGGCGAACGCGGCCACGATCAACACGACCGAACTCCACCGGGTCCGGTCCAGCAGCGCCCACCAGGCCGCCGCGGGGAGCAACACCAACGCCGTCACCAGGTAGCCCCACAACAGCAACGGGTCCGGTGCCACCTCCCCGGACCCCGTGCCGATCGCGGCCAGCACGATCTGCACGATCATCGCCACCTCGACCACACCGGCGGCCACCAGTTGCACGAAGATGACCGGCTTGTCGCGCAGTGCACGTACGCCCGCCCAGCCGGCGAGCAGCAGGCAGGCGCCGATGATGCACCAGGTCACGACGAGCACACGAGAAGGGTAGTCCCAGCGCACCACTCGCGGATGCGTACGATGAAGCATGTGACTGAACTGACATTGACTGCCAAGAGCCCTGCCCGCCTGTCCGCCGACGCCTTGGTGGTGCCCGTCCACGACGACGACGGCACCGCGGCCCTGCTGCCCGACTCCGGCCTGGACGACAAGGTCGGTGCCGCGCTACGAGACGCGATCGACGTGCTGGACGTGCCGGCGGAGGCCGGGGCGGTGACCCGCGTCCCGGCCCCCGAGGGTGTGGGCGCCTCCGTGGTCGCGTTCACCGGGATCGGACCGCTGGCCGAGGCGCCGGACGCCGAGCAGTTCCGCCGCGCCGCGGGCACTGCGGTGCGGGAGTTGACCGGCGCGGCGACCGTGGCCCTGATGTTCGGCGACCAGGACGCGCAGGTCACCGGTGCGGTGGCAGAGGGGGCGCTGCTGGGTGCCTACCGGTTCAACCGGTACAAGAAGGACGCCAAACCGGGACCGGCCCAGGTGCTGCTGCTCAGCGGGGCGGCCAAGGACAAGACCGTGAAGGAGGCAGTGGCCCGGGCCCGCGTGGTGGCCGAACGGGTGAACGCCACCCGGGACCTGGTCAACGCCTCACCCCGGGACCTGTACCCGGAGACCTTCGCCCAGACCGCACGCGACCTGGTCAAGGGCACCAAGGTGGGGATCGAGGTGCTGGACGAGGAGGCGCTGCGCGCCGGCGGTTACGGCGGTCTGATCGGGGTGGGCCAGGGCTCGGCCCGCGGCCCGCGCCTGGTGACCCTCACCTACCGGCCGGCTCGGGCCAAGGCGCACTACGCGCTGGTGGGCAAGGGCATCACCTTCGACTCCGGCGGGCTGTCGCTGAAGCCGGCCAAGGGCATGGAGACGATGAAGTTGGACATGGCCGGTGCCGCGGCCGTGCTGCACACCGTGCTCGCGGCGGCCGAGTTGCAGGTGCCGGTCGCCGTCACCGGATACCTCGCGCTGGCGGAGAACATGCCCTCCGGCACCGCCCAGCGCCCGTCCGATGTGATCGAGATCCGCGGCGGGAAGACGGTGGAGGTGCTCAACACCGACGCCGAGGGTCGGTTGGTGCTCGCCGACGCGCTGGTGGCCGCCACCGAAGCCGGTGCGGATGTGATCGTGGACATCGCCACTCTCACCGGGGCGCAGATGGTGGCGCTGGGTAACCAGGTCAGCGCCGTGATGGGGACCGAGGAGACCCGGGGGCAGGTGGTCGCCGCCGCCGAGGCGGCGGGTGAACAGGTCTGGCCGATGCCGCTGCCGGAGGAGTTGCGCCCGTCGCTGAAGTCCCAGGTGGCGGACCTGTCGAACATCGGAGACCGGTTCGGCGGCATGCTCACCGCAGGGCTGTTCCTGCAGGAGTTCGTGGGCGAGACCCCGTGGGCGCACCTGGACATCGCCGGACCGGCGTTCAACGAGGGTTCCCCCCGGCACTACGTGCCCAAGGGCGGCACCGGGGTGGGCGTGCGCACGATGCTGCGCTTGCTGGAGGACGCCGCCGAGGGCTGAGCCGCGCGCACCGGAGGCATCGCGGCCCGGGCGGGGGTCACCCGCCCGCCGCGATGCCCCGGGATCGCGCACCGGCCGGCGGAGCGATCGCGAGCCGCACCGGCATCGCCCGCCGCACCGGCATCGCCAGCCGCACCAGCACTGCAGGCCCAGCGGCACGGCAGGCCGCACCGGCCGGAACCACGATGATGGTGCCGGCCGGGCGGGCACCTCCCGGTTGGGGCCATCGCCCAACCAGTGCCAAGATGGACACCACGCGTCCACCTGACCAGCCCGGATGCACAAGTACCAGACCGGCCGAGGAGAAGTACGTGAACGACGAGGAGTCCGCCTCATACGACGTCGTTGTGCTCGGCGGCGGTAGCGGGGGGTACGCCACGGCGCTGCGGGCGGCCCAGTTGGGCCAGTCGGTGGTACTCGTCGAGGCCGATCAGTTGGGCGGGACGTGCCTGCACCGGGGCTGCATCCCCACCAAGTCGCTGCTGCACTGCGCCCACGTGGCCGATCAGGTTCGCAGCGCTGCCGAGTACGGGGTGCTCGCCGAACTGCAGGGCCTGGACATCGGCGCGATGCACAAGCACAAGGACCGCGTGGTCTCCCGGATGCACAAGGGCTTGCGGTCCCTGCTGTCATCGCGGGACATCACGGTCATTCCCGGCCGCGGTACCGTCGTCGACCGCGGCGCCGTCTCGGTGCACGACACCACGGTGCGCGGCCGGCACCTGGTGCTGGCCACCGGCTCGAGGAGCCGCTCCCTGCCGGGGGTGAGTATCGGCGGGCGGGTGATCACCTCCGATCAGGCCCTGGCGATGGAGTGGATCCCGCGCAGCGCGATCATCGTCGGTGGTGGGGTGATCGGGGTGGAGTTCGCCAGCCTGTGGCGGTCCCTCGGGGTGGAGGTGACCATCCTGGAGGCACTCCCCCGGCTCATCGCCGGGGAGGACGCAGCGATGAGTTCCGGGTTGGAGCGTGCCCTCGGTAAGCGAGGCATCACCGTGCGCACCGGCGTGCGGACCGAGGAGATCGTCGACCAGGAGCGGCACGCCCAGGTCACCGTGGAGGACGGCAGTACGTTGACGGCCGAGGTGGTGCTCGTGGCCGTCGGACGCGACCCGGTCACCTCCCCCACGGACCTGGAGAATGCCGGCGTGGAGTTGGACCGCGGCTTCGTACGCACCGATGAGCGCCAGCGCACCACGGCCGACGGGGTCTACGCGGTGGGCGATATCGTCGCCGGACCCCAACTGGCCCACCGGGCGTTCGCCCACGGGATCGTCGTGGCCGAGGACATCGCCGGACTGGACCCCCAGCCGGTGCCCGCGGAGTCGATTCCGCGGATCACCTACAGTTATCCGGAGGTCGCCGCGGTCGGCCTGACAGAGGAACAGGCACGCGAGCAGCACGGCGATGAGGCGGTGCGGACCGTGGAGTACAACCTCGCCGGCAACGCCCGCACCCAGATCCAACGGGGCCAGGGGATGGTCAAACTCGTACACCTGGCCGATGGTCCGATCCTCGGTGTACATGCAATCGGCCCCGGTGTGGGCGAACTCATCGGCGAGGCTCAACTGATGGTGGGCTGGCAGGCCTACCCTGAGGACGTGGCACCCCTGGTGCATGCTCACCCGACACAGAACGAATCGCTCGGCGAGGCGGCGCTGGCTCTGGCCGGTAAACCCTTGCACTCGAATCACTGACCCGACGAAGGAGACTGAAAAGGTCATGTCCGAATCCGTGCAGATGCCCGCTCTGGGCGAGAGCGTCACCGAAGGCACTGTCACCCAGTGGCTGAAGTCCGTCGGTGACGAGGTCGAGGTGGACGAACCTTTGCTCGAGGTCTCCACCGACAAGGTGGACACCGAGATCCCCTCCCCCGTGTCCGGGGTGCTGGAGAAGATCTTGGTCGAGGAGGATGAAACCGTCGAGGTCGGCGCCGAGCTCGCCATCATCGGCTCCGGTGAAGGATCCGGTGGGGACGACGGCGCACCCGCCGAAGCGCAGGACGAATCCGCGCCGGAGCCGGAGCCCGAGCCAGAACCTGAGCCCGAGGCAGCGGCCGAGCCGGAGCCCGAGCCCGAAGCAGAGCCGGAACCTGAGCCTGCGGCGTCCTCGTCGTCGGGCTCCGGTGACGGTGGTGAGCGCACCGCGGTGAACCTGCCCGAGCTGGGCGAATCGGTGACCGAAGGCACGGTCACCCAGTGGCTGAAGTCGGTCGGCGATGAGGTCGACGTCGATGAGCCGCTCCTGGAGATCTCCACCGACAAGGTGGACACCGAGATCCCCTCCCCGGTGGCGGGCACCCTGGTGGAGATCGTCGCCGAGGAGGACGAGACGGTCGAGGTCGGCGCACCCCTGGCCTACATCGGGTCCGGCGCCCCGGCCGGAGGCGATGCGGGCACCGGGAGCGATGCCGGCGCCAGTGACGATGAGGGCGCCTCCCGGGCCGACGCCGAGGCCGCCGGGGATGACGCGGCCGCGGCGGAGGACCAGGACACCTCCGGGAGGGGTCAGGCCCAGGTCCCCGAGGAGATCGAGCCCGAACCGGAGGAGCCGCCGGCCGAGGCCAAGGAGGCCCAGGCCCGGGCGGAGCGGCAGCCCGAGCCGTCCACACCCGCGAAGGAGGACGACGGCGAGGACCGGCAGGTCTCCTACGTCACCCCGCTGGTGCGTAAACTCGCGGCGGACAAGGGCGTGGACCTGTCCACCGTGACCGGTAGCGGTGTGGGCGGGCGGATCCGGAAGCAGGACGTGCTGGCCGCCGCGGAGGCCGCCGCGAAGCCCGCCGAGCAGGAGCAGCCCGCCGCCGCGGGGACCGAGAGCAAGCCCGCGGCCGCGTCGGTCCCGGAGGTCTCACCGTTGCGCGGCACCCGCGAGAAGATGACGCGGTTGCGCAAGATCATCGCCGACCGGATGACCGAGTCGCTGCAGGTGTCGGCCCAGCTGACCACCGTGGTCGAGGCGGACGTGACCAAGATCGTCCGGCTGCGGGAGCGGACCAAGGAGGAGTTCCTCAAGCGCGAGGGCGTCAAGCTCACCTACCTGCCGTTCTTCGCGCTGGCCGCAACCGAGGCGTTGAAGGCCTACCCGCGGCTGAACGCCTCCATCGAGGGCGACGAGATCGTCTACCACGGCGCGGAGAACCTGGGCATCGCGGTGGACACCGAACGCGGACTGTTGGTGCCGGTGATCAAGGACGCCGGGGACCTGAACATCGCCGGTATCGCCCGCGCCATCGCGGACCTGGCCAGCCGGACCCGGAGCAACAAGGTCACGCCCGATGAGCTGACCGGCGGCACCTTCACGCTGACCAATACCGGCTCGGCCGGGGCGCTGTTCGACACCCCGATCATCCCCCAGCCGCAGGTCGGCATCCTGGGCGTCGGCACGATCGTGAAACGCCCGATGGTGGTGGAGGCCGAGGGCTCCGAAGTGATCGGCATCCGCTCCATGGTGTACCTGTCGCTGTCCTACGACCACCGCCTGGTCGACGGCGCGGATGCCGGACGGTTCCTGACCGCCGTGAAGAACCGGTTGGAAGAGGGCCGGTTCGAGGCCCAGTTGGGTCTCTGAGCCACCCCGTGCACCCAGCCCCGGTCGGGATTGCCGGGGGCCTCGCGCCCCGGGCATCCCGGCCGGGGCTGCGTTCATCCGCTCCAGGTCCGTACCTTCGCGGATCGCTACTACGTCGGCACCGGCCCGCGGACCGTCGGCGGCGGCATCCGCGCCGTCAGCAGGGCCCGATCCGCGCCACCTGCCAGTCGGTAGCGCCGGGTTCGAGCCCGAGCACCGCACAGGACTCGGTGGCCGGGACCACCTGCCGTCCTTGTGCGGTGGTGATGACGTGCTCGCCGATGGACATCTGCACGCGCACCCAGACCGGCACCTCGGCCTCCTCAGGTCCCTGAGCGGGACCTTCCTGCTCGGCGGGCACAGCCGGAGCGTGCGGGGACGGGACGGCGCTGGCCCGCGTGATCCGGGTCTGCAATCCCTCGATGTGCATCCGGCCGTGGGTGAGTTGCTCGACCACGGTCGCATCGCCCCGGGCCGCCGGAGAGCCGGGCACGGTGAGTTCGCGCAGCGCGTGCGGATCGGCTTCGTTCAATGCCCGATCTCGCGCCCGTGTCAGAGCGTGCACCGCGTGCACCGGATCGGGCAGGTCGGTACCGGCCGAACCGCCCGCGTCCGGGACGCCGGTCGCGGCCGCGTGCGGGCCGGCGGACCCGTCCTGGGCCCCGGGTGGTGCCGGGTGGTCCTCGGCCGGCTCCGGCCCGATCTCCACCACGGACGGGTGGCCCCCGGGCGGGGCGCTCAGCGTGGCGGGCCCGGAGGTCAGCCAGATCCCCGCACCGATGGTGAGCACTACCAGGCCGGCGATGAGCGCGAAGGACCTGCCCTTGGTCTCCCGGCGGTGCCTGGGCCGGTGTTCGCTCTTGCGTCGGGTCTCCGCCCGGTCGGCGTGGTCCCGGATACTCGCTGCGGCCAGCGCCGGACCACCGGGAAGGTCGACGGCGGCGTGACCGCCATCCGGCAGGCCATCCGACAGACCGTCGCCATCGGCCAGACCGTGGCCGAGTTGCTCGATGGTGCACCGGTCCTGCGGCTCCAGGGCCAGTGCCGCGCCCAGGTGTGCGGGAAGTTCGTCGCGCTGGTCGGTGCGGGTCAACCAGCGCACGAGTCGTGCCAGGGCGTAGACGTCGGCCGCGGCAGTGAGGGACGCCCCTGCCTCCACTTCCGGGGCGGCGAACCCGCTGGTGCCCCGCTCGGAACGGGGATCTGCCGCGAGATCCACCAGGACCGCTCCCCTGTCCGGCACCAGGACCACGTTGCCGGGTGAGATGTCGCCGTGCACGAGGCCCGCGGTGTGCAGCACCGCCAGCGCCGCCGCCAGTTCGGCACCCACCCCGGCGGCCTCCGGTGCTCCCAACCCGCCCCGGCTGATCCGTACCGTGGCCAGCGTCGGCCCCGGGACTGCTTCGCTCACCACCGCCGTGCCGCCGTCCTGGGTGGGCACCAGGTCCAGGACGCCGGCCAGGTGCGGATGCCGCAGCCCCCGCAGCCGGTCCAACCGACGGGCGTCTGCGTCGGCGGGCCGGTCCGCGCCCAGCAGGCGTACCGCCACGGCCTGGCCGTCCGCGTCCCGCGCCAGCCAGGTCACCCCGCCGGCGCCGGAGCCGATCGGCCCGTCGAAGCTGTAACCCGCAACGTGCATATCCGCAGGCAACCACAGGTGCGCCTCTCCCCGCTGCGGGCTGTCCACTGCCTGTGGACACCCGGCCCCGGTGTGTGCGCCCGCACGAGCCTCTGGTCCGGCGGGGTGCGCGATGGCATTAGGCTTGGAGCATCATGGCCAAGAAAGACGCTGCTGCGAAGACTCCCAAGGTGAAGAAGCGGCGCTGGTATCACCAGCTCTGGGAGATCTTCCAGATGGTCCGCAGTGTGCGACCGTCGATCACCTGGTGGATCCTGCTCATCATCGTGGGCGGCACCGGCCTGGGCGTGCTCCTGGGGCAACTGATCGGCTACCCGATCTACATCCCGGTCCTGGTCTTCCCGTTCACCTTGCTGGGCGCGATGTTCCTGCTGTCCCGGTGGGCCGAGCGGGTGGCCTATGAGCGCATCGAAGGCCGGCCCGGCGCCGTGGGATCGGCCCTGGGCACGATCCGCCGCGGCTGGAACATCCAGGAGGAGCCGGTCGCGATCGACCCGCGCACCCAGGACATGGTGTTCCGGGCCGTCGGCCGCCCCGGCGTGGTCCTCATCGGGGAAGGCGGGCCGCCGCACCGCCAGCGCCGGTTGCTGGAGGCCGAACGACGCAAGGTGGCCCGGGTACTCCCGAACGTCCCGATCATCCTGATCCAGTGCGGCCGGGACGAGGGCCAGGTGCCACTGCCCAAGATCGCCGCCCACGTGCGCAAACAGAAGCCGCAGTTGACCAAGGTGGAAGTCGCCGAGGTGGCCAAGCGCCTCCGTGCCCTGCGCTCCAACCGCCTGCCGGTCCCCAAGGGCGTGGACCCGATGAAGATGCGTCCGGACCGCAAGGGCCTGCGCGGCCGCTGAGCGGCGGGACACCGTTCCTGGACCCAGCGCCCCCGCCCCGCACCTGCCCGGTCGATCCCCGATCACCGGGCCGGGACGGCACCATGCCGCCGCCGCTCACGGGGACGGGGACCGCGGTTCGGCCGGTCCCCGGTCAGGCCGGCGGCCACACCTCGCGGGTGCGGGTGCAGTGCACGACGCCGGCTACGGTCCGGGGGCGGAGCACGACGACGGACGCGACCCCGGTGCTACGTACGACGACGCACGCGACCCGGGTACGACGCACGACGGCGCAACCGGCCCAGGTGCGCGTCTCACCCGATCCGGCGCAGCGGCACCACATGGGTGCCCGACCAGCGTTCGTGCATGCCGCGGCCCTGGGTATCGGTGATCACCGGGGGCAGGAGCAGGCACAGCGTGAACGTGCGCAGCGCCGCCCGGGCGAAACCCGGGACGCTGCCGTCCGCGGTTCGGGTGCCCACCCCCATGATCCAGTGCCCGAGGGTGGTACCCAGCGTGGCCTGGAAGATGAACGTGGACCCGGCGAAGATCAGCAACGTGGCCAGGGCACTGTCCCTGAAGAAGACGAACGCGATCGACCACGACGCCAGCCAGTCGATGACCAGCGCCACCACCCGGCGGCCCCAGAAGTTCGCCGGACGCGGGGCGCCGGCCTCCGATCCGGCACCGGTGGCCGGCTCATCAACTCCATCACGGGTCACCCCTGTACGGTAGCCGCTCATCCTGCCCGGGTGAGCACCGCCGTCGTCCGCCCCACGGTCCCCCACCCTCCCGCCGCCATGAGCCCCGCCGTCGTGCATGCCGTTATGGCCCACGTCACCCGAAGTTGCCCCCGGGCCGGCACCGCGATACCACTCCACTGACACCAAGGAGACGATCACATGTTCACCACCGCCGAGGAAGCCATCGCCTTCACCAGGGATGAAGGGGTGGAGTTCGTCGATGTCCGGTTCTGCGACCTGCCCGGGGTCATGCAGCATTTCAACATCCCGGTGGCGGCGTTCAACGAGGATGCGTTCTCCGATGGACTGATGTTCGACGGGTCCTCGATCCGCGGCTTCCAGGCGATCCACGAATCCGACATGAAACTGGTCCCGGACGTCACCACCGCCTACATCGACCCGTTCCGCAGCCGTAAGACGCTCGTGGTGAACTTCTCCATCCTGGACCCGTTCACCGACGAACCGTACGCGCGCGACCCGCGCAACATCGCCGCCAAGGCGGAGGCCTACCTGAGTTCCACCGGTATCGCCGACACCGTCTACTTCGGCCCGGAGGCGGAGTTCTACCTCTTCGACGACATCCGTTACCAGAGCACGCAGAACTCCGGGTTTTATCACATCGATTCGGTCGAGGCCGCCTGGAACACCGGACGGGAGGAGGACGGCGGCAACCTGGGATACAAGACCCGGTACAAGGGCGGGTACTTCCCGGTATCCCCGAACGACCAGTTCGCCGACCTGCGGGACACGATGGTGGCGGTCCTGCAGCAGGTGGGCCTGGAGGTCGAGCGCGCCCACCACGAGGTGGGCACCGCCGGACAGCAGGAGATCAACTACAAGTTCGCCACCCTGCAGGGCGCCGCCGATGACCTGATGAAGTTCAAGTACATCATCAAGAACGTGGCCTGGCAGCACGGGAAGTCCGCCACCTTCATGCCCAAGCCGCTCTACGGCGACAACGGGTCCGGGATGCACTCCCACCAGTCGCTGTGGAAGGACGGGGAGCCGCTGTTCTTCGACGAGCACGGTTACGGCGGCCTGTCGGACACCGCCCGGTGGTACATCGGCGGGCTGCTGGCGCACGCCTCGTCGCTGGTGGCGTTCACCAACCCGTCCACCAACTCCTTCCGGCGGCTGGTGCCGGGGTTCGAGGCACCGGTGAACCTGGTCTACTCCGCGCGGAACCGCTCGGCCTGCATCCGCATCCCCATCACCGGCGCCTCACCGAAGTCCAAGCGGGTGGAGTTCCGGGTACCGGACCCCTCCGCCAACCCCTACCTGGCGTTCTCGGCGATGTTGATGGCCGGCCTGGACGGGATCCGCAACCGGATCGAGCCGCCGGAGCCGATCGACAAGGACCTGTACGAGCTGCCGCCGGAGGAGCACGCGCAGATCGCGCAGGTCCCCACCTCGCTGGAGGGTGCCCTGGACGCACTGGCCGCGGACCACGACTACCTGACCGAGGGGGACGTGTTCACCCCCGACCTGATCCAGACCTGGATCGACTACAAACGGCACCAGGAGATCGACTCCCTGCGCCAGCGGCCGCACCCCCACGAGTTCTCGCTGTACTACGACCTGTGAGCGGCCAGGCCGCCTGCGGGGTGCGGGAGGCCTGAGCGTGCCCGCGCCCCTGAGCGCGGGCCGTCCGGCGGCCTGAGGATCCCCGGCGACATCCGGGCGGGGACCCCGGCCGTGCCGGTCAGCCGAAGAACAACCGTTCCACCACGGCCCGGCACCGCCGGGAGGCACGCAACCAGTCCGCCTCCAGGTCCGTGGCATGGCCCGGGGGGTAGCCCAGCAGCCGGGAGACCACCGCCAACTCGGCACCCGCCGGGAACACGTCGATGCGCTGCAGGTTGGTGCGCCCGGTGGCCAGCACGTTGGCGTTGCGCAACCGGGAGGCCAGCACCCAGGCTTCCTGCAGCCGGTCCGCGTCGGCGGCCTTGAGCAGGTCGGCCTCGCGAGCGGCTTGCAGCGCGCCCAGGGTGGAGGTCTGCCGCAGCCCGGGTACCTCCCCGGCGTGCTGCAGTTGCAACAGCTGCACCGTCCACTCCACGTCCGCCAGTCCGCCCCGGCCGAGTTTGAGGTGGTGCACCGCATCGACGCCGCGCGGCATCCGTTCATCCTCCACACGTGCCTTGATCCGCCGTAGTTCGCGCAGTTGGGCGGTGGGCAGCCCGCCGGCGGGATAGCGCACCGGAGCGATGAGTTCGGTGAACTTGGCGCCGAGTTCGTCGTTCCCGGCGACGGGGCGGGCGCGCAGCAGTGCCTGGTGCTCCCAGGGCAGGGCCCAACGCTGGTAGTACGAGGCGTAGGAGGCCAGCGAGCGCGCCATCGGCCCGTTCCTGCCCTCCGGGCGCAGTTCGGCGTCCACCGGCAGGCCCGGTTCGGACCCGGTGGAGCCCAGCAGCGTCCGGACCCTACCGGCCACCGTGACGGCCCAGCGCTGTGCTATCTCGGGGTCCACCCCGGGGCGGGGCTCGTGCACGAACAGCACGTCGGCGTCCGAGGCATAGCCCACCTCCTGACCCCCCAGCCGTCCCATCGCAACGATGAGGATCTCGGCCGGGTCCTGCGCCAGGCCCATCTGCGGGGCGGCCTCCTGGGTGGCGATCCGCAGCGCGCCGCGTAGCGCCAGGTCCGCCGCCGGCGCGATGACCGTCTCCATCGCTTCCACACGCACCCCGCCGAGCACGTCGGCGATCGCCCCGCGGGTCAGTTCCCGGCGCCGGACGTACCGCACGGTGCGCGCGGCCTGCTCGGTGTCATCGCGGCGCTGCAGCATCGCGTCCAGGTTCTGCCACAGCGAGTCCAGCGACCTGGGCCGCAGGTCTGCCTCGTTGCCGAGCCAGGCGACGGATTCCGGGGAGCGGATGAGCATCTCCGCCACGTACTTGCTGGTGGACAGCAGGTGCGCCAGCCGGACCCCGGCGGCACCGGAGTCCCGCAGCATCTTCAGGTACCAGTGTGTGGTGCCCAGTTCCTCCGACAGCCGCCGGAAGAACAACAACCCCTGGTCAGGATCCGCGCCGTCGGCGAACCACCCCAGCAGCACGGGCAGCAGTTGCCGCTGGATCTTGGCCCGCCGGGACAGGCCCGCGGACAGCGCACCAATGTGCCGCACCGCCCCGACCGGGTCCCGGTACCCGATGGCGGCCAGGCGAGCCGCGGCGGACTCAGGGGACAACGCCGCATCGGCGGCCGACAACCGGGCGGTAGCCGGCAGCAGCGGCCGGTAGAAGATCTCCTCGTGCAGTTGCCGCACCCGCCGGCGGGTGAGCCGCCACCGGTTGGTCAACTCCCCCACCCCGTCCGGGCCGTACCCGATGGACCGGGCCAAGTGGCGCAGATCCGCCTCCGCGGTGGGGAACAGATGCGTGCGGCGCATCCGGTGCAACTGGACGCGGTGCTCCAGCAGGCGCAGGAACTGGTACAACTCGGCCAGCTCATCGGCATGATCGCGACCCACGTAGCCGGCGTCGGACAACTGGGTCAGCGCCTCCAACGTGTTCGGCGAACGAAGGCCGGCGTCCACCCGGCCGTGCACCAACTGCAGCAGTTGCACGGTGAACTCCACGTCCCGCAGGCCGCCCCGGCCGAGTTTGATCTGCCGGTCCGCCTCGGCCACGGGCACATGGTCCTCCACGCGCCGGCGCATCGCCTGGGAGTCCTCCACGAAGTTCTCCCGGTTCACCGCCTCCCAGACCATCGGCGACAGCGCCTCGACGTAGGCCCGCCCGAGGTCCTCATCGCCGGCGGCGGGACGTGCCTTGAGCAGCGCCTGGAACTCCCACGTCTGCGCCCAGCGCTGGTAGTACTGCACGTGCGAGGCAAGCGTGCGGACCAGGGGGCCGTTCCTGCCCTCCGGTCGCAGTCCGGCATCCACCTCCCACAGCGGTGGCTCGGCCGAGGGCATCGAGCACATCCGGGCCAGTGAGGCCGCCAGTTTGGAACCCAGCCGCACCGCCTCCTCCTCGGACTGACCGTGGCCGGGCTCGACGACGTAGATCACGTCGACATCGGAGACGTAGTTCAGTTCCCGGCCCCCGGTCTTGCCCATCCCCAGCACCGCGAGCCGCACCTGCTCGGCACCGGGTCCCATCTCCGCGCGTGCCAGGGCCAGCGCCCCCTCCAGGGCGGCGGCGGCCAGGTCCGACAAGGCGGCCGAGACGGCCGGCTGCAACGCGTGCGGGTCCGCAGCGGTCAGGTCCTGGGCCGCGATCAGCAGCAGTTCCCGGCGGTAGGCCCGGCGCCAGGCGTCCAGCGCCCCGTCCCCGGGTTCCTCCCCCACCGGGACCGGCGCATCCGGATCGGCGCCGGCGGCGGTGAGCATCCGCCGTCGGACCCGCTCATACGGCATCTCCAGCCGCTCCTCGGCGCCGCTGAGCATCTGTGCGGCGGGCGGGTGGGCCACCAGCCAGTCCCCCATCGCCGCCGACCCGCCCACCACGGCCAGCAACCGGGACCGTACCGGCCCGGGATGAACCAGCAGCTCGTGCACCGGTTCCTCGTGCTCGGCGGCCTCCACCAGCCGCACCAGCGTCAACAGCGCCAGGTCGGGGTCGGCAACCCGGCCCAGGTCCCGGACCAGGGCGGGCAACCCGGACTCCTGCTCCTGATCGATGCGCTCCAGCACCGGCCCCAGGGCGTCCTCGTGCAGCAGGGACGCGGCCTTGCGGGTGTCGGTGAATCCGGCACGGGCCAGCAGCCGGGTCAGGGACTCCCCCCTCATCGTGCCTGCCGCCCCCGGGTCGTGTGCCGCGCTGGTCACGTGCGCTGCCCTCCTACCGGTCGGATGCGTTGCAGCGGATCGATCAGATCAACCCGATCCGGGACAGTTCGAACGGGCTGACCTGGGCACGGTACTCGTGCCACTCCTGGTACTTGTTCGCCAGGAAGTACTGGAACACCGTCTCGCCCAGGGTGTCGGCGACGAGTTCGGAGGACTCCATCGCCTGGCACGCCTGTTCCAGGCTCCCGGGCAACGGGTCGATGCCCAGGGCACGGCGCTCCCCGTCCGACAGCGCCCAGACGTTGTCCTCGGCCTCCTCCGGCAGTTCGTACTTCTCCTGCACCCCCTTCAGGCCCGCGCGGAGCAGCACGGCGAACGCCAGGTACGGGTTGGCGGCGGCGTCCAGACCGCGGTACTCCGCACGCACCGATTGGCCCTTCAGCGGCTTGTACATCGGCACCCGCACCAGCGCCGAGCGGTTGTTGTGGCCCCAGCAGACGTAACTGGGAGCCTCCCGACCGCCCCAGAGCCGCTTGTAGGAGTTGACGAACTGGTTGGTCACCGCGGCGATCTCGTGGCTGTGCCGCAGCAACCCGGCGATGAACGAACGCCCGGTGGGTGAGAGCTGGTACTCCGCGCCGGGGGCGTGGAAGGCGTTCACGTCGTCCTCGAACAACGACAGGTGGGTGTGCATCCCCGACCCCGGCTCCCCGGGCAGGGGTTTGGGCATGAACGTGGCCTCGAACCCGCGCTCCAGCGCCAACTCCTTGACCACGGTGCGGAAGGTCATGATGTTGTCCGCGGTGGACAGCGCGTCGGCGTAGCGCAGATCGATCTCGTTCTGCCCGGGCCCGGCCTCGTGGTGGGAGAACTCCACCGAGATGCCCAGCGTCTCCAGCATGGAGATCGCCTCGCGGCGGAAGTCGTGCCCCTGCTGGCCGCGGGCCACGTGGTCGAAGTAGCCGGCGGTGTCGGCGGGCACGAGCGGGTCATCCTCGTGCGCGCGCTGGTGGAACAGGTAGAACTCGATCTCCGGGTGGGTGTAGAAGGTGAACCCGGCGTCCTCGGCCACCCCCAGGGCGCGTTTGAGTACCGCCCGCGGATCGGCGGGGGCCGGTTCACCGTCGGGGGTGAGGATGTCGCAGAAGATGCGCGCGGTGGTCTGCTCGCCGTCCTTGGCCGGCAGCACCTGGAACGTGGACGCGTCCGGCCTGGCCAGCATGTCCGACTCCGAGACCCGGGCCAGGGCGTGGATCGAGCTGCCGTCGAAGCCGATGCCCTCGGTGAAGGCGTTCTCCAGTTCCGCCGGGGCGATCGCCACCGACTTCAGCGACCCGAGGACGTCGGTGAACCACAATCGGATGAACCTCAGGTCGCGTTCCTCCACCGCCCGCAGCACGTACTCCTGTTGCTGGTCCATACCTGGCGCACACCTCCGGTGGGTGATCGTGGGGCCGGTCCCTGACCTCCTGAGCACATCATGGCAGGTCACGGCGGGCCATTGCGCCCTACGATGGCGGGCATGGATGCACTACGAGTGGCCATGGCCCAGATCAACCCCACGGTGGGCGCGATCGCCGACAACGCCCAGCGGGTGCGGACCCACGCGCGCCGGGCGGCGTCCCAGGGCGCGGCCGTGGTGGTGTTCGGGGAGATGGCCCTGACCGGCTACCCGGTGGAGGACCTCGCCCTGCGCCGCTCGTTCCGCGAGGCGGCCGCCCGCCAGGAGCAGCAACTGGCTGCGGACCTGCAGGCCGACGGCATGGGTGACCTGACCGTCGTGGTGGGTTCGGTGGGCACCGACGAGCAGGGCCGCCCGGTCAACACCGCCGTGGTGCTGCAGGGCGGGGAGGTCCGGCACCGCTACGCCAAGCAGCACCTGCCCAACTACGGGGTGTTCGACGACTACCGCGTGTTCGCCGCCGGGTCCGAGCCGCTGGTGATCGAGGTGGCGGGTGCCCGGCTGGCGCTGGCGATCTGTGAGGACCTGTGGCGCGAGGAGGTGGTGCAGAACCTCAAAGAAACCTCCCCCGACGCGCTGCTGGTGCTCAACGCCTCCCCGTTCGAACGGGGCAAGGCCCACCGGCGCAGCGAGTTAGTGGGGCGGCGGGCCGCGCAGCTGGACTGCGGCGTGGTCTACGTCAACATCGTCGGCGGTCAGGACGATCTGGTGTTCGACGGCGGGTCGTTCGCGGTGGGCGCGGGCGGGCAGGTGCTGGCGAGCGCACCGTTGTTCACCGAGCAGACCCTCACCGTGGATCTGGCCGGTGCCCCCGGGCAGAGCATCGCCGATGCCGGTACCGATGTGGCGCAGATGTACGACGCCGTGGTGCTGGGGCTGGGCGACTACGTGCGCAAGAACGGCTTCACCTCGGTGATCACCGGATTGTCCGGCGGGATCGACTCCACCTTGGTGGCGGCGATCGCCGCGGATGCGATCGGTCCGGAGAACGTGGTGGGGATCTCCATGCCCTCGGCCTACTCCTCGGAGCATTCCCGGACCGATGCCGCGGACCTGGCCCGCCGGTTGAAGATGCCGGAGGCCAATTACCGCACCGTGCCGATCGCCGCGATGTTCGATGCCTTCCAGGAAGAGATGGCGCTGTCCGGGATCGCCGAGGAGAACCTGCAGGCGCGGATCCGCGCGGTGGTGCTCATGGGGTTGTCCAACAGTGAGGGCCATCTGGTGCTGGCCAACGGCAACAAGAGTGAGTTGGCGGTGGGTTACTCCACGATCTACGGCGATGCGGTCGGGGGGTATGCACCGATCAAGGACGTCTCGAAGTCCCGCGTGTGGGAGCTGGCCCGGTTCCGCAACGAGCGCGCCCGGCGGGCCGGCCAGGACGAGCCGATCCCGCCGAACACCATCACCAAGGCTCCCTCGGCGGAACTGCGGCCGGGGCAGCGCGACGATGAGTCGCTACCGGACTACGCGGTGCTCGACCCGGTGCTGGAGGCTTACGTGGAGCACACCCGCTCCCGGCAGGAGATGCTCGACGACGGGTTCCCGGCCGATGTGGTCGATCAGGTGCTGACCCTGGTGGACCGCGCCGAATGGAAGCGGCGCCAGTACCCGCCGGGCCCCAAGGTGACCTCGCTGGCGTTCGGCCGCGATCGGCGGCTGCCGCTCACCAGTGCGTTCCGGGAACCGCGGCAGCGCTAGGCTGATGCCCATGTCACAGCCGACCCCTTCTTCCGTTCTTCCCCCGGTGGACGCCGAGCGCCCCCGACGCGTGCGCGTGCAGCACCTGAGCGCGGCGAAGCGCGCGGGTGAGCGGTTGACGATGCTCACCGCCTACGACGCGATCACCGGCCGGATCTTCGACCAGGCCGGGATCGACATCCTGCTGGTCGGGGACTCCATCGGGGACAACATGCTCGCCCACCCGAACACCATCCCGGTGACGATGGAGGAGCTGATCCCCCCGGTGCGGGCGGTGGCGCGGTCCACCGTTCGCACGATGGTGGTGGCCGACCTGCCCTTCGGGTCCTACGAGGCCTCCCCCGCTCACGCCTGGGAGGCCTCCGCACGGATGCTCAAGGAGGGCGGGGCGCACGCGGTCAAACTCGAGGGCGGGCGGCAGATCGCCGAGCACGTGGCCCTGCTGACCGGCGGGGGCATTCCGGTGTTCGGGCACCTGGGCCTGACCCCGCAGGCGGAGAACATCCTGGGCGGCAAACGCGTCCAGGGCCGCGGGGAGGCGGCGGCGCAGGCGTTGATCGACGACGCGCTCGCCCTCCAGGAAGCCGGCGCCGTGGCGCTGGTGCTGGAGATGGTGCCCGCCCCACTGGCCCAGCGGCTGACCGACCAGTTGCACATCCCCACGATCGGGATCGGCGCGGGCGCCGGATGCGACGGCCAGGTGCTGGTGTGGCCCGACATGGCCGGGATGGGATCATGGGCGCCGCGGTTCTCCAAGCAGTACGCCCAATTGGGCACCGAACTGAGGAAGGCCGCCGAGGCCTACGCCCAGGAGGTCCGTACCGGCGCCTTCCCCGCGGAGGAGCACACCTACCAGGAGTGACGTCCGGGCTATCGCGCCGCGGCCCAGTTGAGCACGCCCTCGGCCAACGCCTCGGCGTACGCGACCCGCCCTTCCTCGGACTCCATCAGTTCGGCCTCGGTGCGGTTGTACATCTGGCCCAGTTCCACCCGCACCGCCGGGCGCCGGGCGAAGTTCAACGAGGCGAGGTCCTCCCGGCCCTGCAGCGTTTCATCCGCCTCCGGGTCGGACTCGAACCCGGCGGCTTGCATCGCGTCGGCCACCGCCCGGGCCAGGTCCCGGCTCGATTCCTCCTGGGACGGCGCCAGCGGCGGGTCGGCCACCACCACCATGAACCCGGTGTCCTCCGGGTCCCGGCTGCTGATGGCATGCAGCGAGAGCAGCGCATCGACGTCATGGTCCTCGGCGAAGCGGCCGCGAACGTCCTCGCACGGGCCCACCCCGTCGTCGTCGTCGCGGGTGGACACCACGGTGGCGCCGAGGTACTCCAGTTGCTCGGTGAGCAACTCGGCCACGGCGAACGTGAACTCGTGTTCCCGATAGCCGTTGTGCGTCGAGGTACCGGGTGAGTCACACGCCGTGGCGCCGCCGCGACCGTCGGAGATCCGCTCGGAGATCCGCGCCATGTCCTGGAAGTTGCCGCCGTTGTGGCCCGGATCCAGTGCGATCACGAGCCCGAGCAGCGGGCGGGACCACTTGCTGTGCCGGGACAGCTCCAGCCGGTCCTCATCGGTGAACGGGGCCGCGTACCCCGGCCCTGCGGGCCCGGTCGTGCCGCTGCTTCCCGGGGTCGCGGCGGCGGGCGCCGCGAAGGCGGCCGGTACCGCGAGGACCAGGCCCAGGCCGGTGGCGGCCAGGCCGGTGAGCATACGGCGCAGGACGGATCGGCGCCGGTCGGGCGTGCCGAGGGTGTCAGTCTTCATCGTCGCCTTCGGCCCAGGCACGTTCCCGGGCGTCCTCTTCCTCCCACTGCTGATTGCGCGCCCGGGCGGTCTCCAACGCACGCGCCGCTTCCTCGGGCGTGTCGTACGGGCCCATCCGGTGCGTGACACCGCTGACGTAACCCTGTTCGACCTTCCCGGTCCGGACGTTGTAATAGTACTTGCGTTCCGCAGGGTCGTGTTCGTGCTCCGGCACGTGAAACCTCCTTGGTGGCAGAGTAGATTCTGGCATGAGTCCACCCCTGGTGGATAGCGTTTGCCCCTGGCGATGTGGGCGAGCGGTGTCCCCCGGGTCGCGCTGTGAACGAAAATGGCGGGTATGAACGCTTCGACGCACTCCCTGGGCACCGACCGCGAGATCGGTTTCGGCATCGACATCGGCGGCTCCGGCATCAAGGGTGCCCCGGTGGACCTGACCGCCGGAAAGTTCAGCGCCCCGCGCGTGCGGCTGCCCACGCCCGCGGAGTCCACGCCCCCGGCCGTCGGCGCGATCCTGGCCCGGATCGTGGCCGATTTCGACCTCCCGGAGGATGTGCCGCTGGGCGTCACGTTCCCGGGGGTGGTGCGCCACCACGTGATCGCCACCGCCGCGAACATGCACCCCGACTGGGTGGGCACCGACCTCGCCGCGGTCGTCCGGGAGCACACCGGCAGAGCGGCGCACATCATCAACGACGCCGATGCCGCCGGGTACGCCGAGATGCGGTACGGCGCCGCGCGGGACGTGCCCGGGGTGGTGCTGGTGCTGACCCTGGGCACCGGCATCGGCAGCGCGCTGGTGCACAACGGTGCCCTGGTGCCGAACACCGAGCTGGGCCACCTGATCATGGACGGCGACAGCGCCGAGAAGATCGCGTCCTCGGGGGTGAAGGACAAGATGGGCTGGACCTACGAGGAGTGGGCGGTCCGGCTGCAGCGGTACCTGGAGCACGTGGAGCTGCTGTTCTCCCCGGACCTGATCGTGCTCGGCGGGGGCGTGAGCCGGGAGCACCAGAAGTTCATCCCGCTGCTGCGCACCCGGGCACCGGTCGTGCCCGCCGCTCTGCGGAACAAGGCCGGCATCATCGGAGCGGCGATCATGGCCGCCGAGGCGGAGCCGGACCCGGCCTGAGGTTGTGGGGCGGATGAGCCGGCCGATACGCCGGATCCTGTCGCCGGGACTGTCGTCCCGGGGGCGGCCATCCATCTAGGACCTGCGTTGCCGCAGGCCTCCAGCGGCCTACCCGGAGACTCGGGCGGGCTACCCTCGAACGTCTCCTGTATGGCCTTGCTCCGGATGGGGTTTACCTAGCCACGCCGGTCACCCGGCGTGCTGGTGGTCTCTTACACCACCCTTTCACCCTCACCGCACCGAGGTGCGGCAGTCTACTTTCTGTGGCACTTGCCCGCGGGTCACCCCGGGTGGGCGTTACCCACCATCCTGCCCTGCGGAGTCCGGACGTTCCTCGGCACGGATCGCTCCGTGACGCGACCGCCTGGCCGGCTCATCCACCCACCATGGTACCGCCCGGGTGCCGCTCAACTCAGCGTGGTGAGGATCTCCACCAGGCGGTCGACGTCGAAGGTGCTGTGGTACACCCCGAAACCGAGGCGTAGCCGGTCCCCGCGGTGATCCACCCGCACCCCGCGTCCGGCCAACTGCGTTGCCAGGCGTTCGGCATCCGCCGTCCGGTAGGTCAGGAAGTGCCCCCGCTGGTGTGCGGGCCCGGGGAGCAGGACCGCACCGGTCAGCGCTCCGCCGTGCTGGTCGACCGACGCGAGGAAGCGTGCCTGCAGCCCGCGGACGTGGTCGTGGATGTCGGGCACGCCCACGCCCAGGTCGTCCAGCCACTGCTGCACGGCGTTGAACCGGAAAAGCCCGCTGGGGTCGAAGGTGGAGCCGGCCAGCCGGCTCCCGTCGGTCCGGTAGCGCACTGCCCCGGGCTGTGCGGGCCCGTCGGACAGCGTCCCGAACGAGGCGAACCACCCGGTGTGCACCGGGCGTGCCGCGTAGCCCGGTGGGGCGACCGCGAACGCGGCCCCCTCCCCGGCCATGGCGTACTTGTACCCGCCGGCCAGGTAGAAGGCACGGTCCTGAACCGGGGCGAGCGAGGTGGGCAGAGCCATGAACGCGTGGTACCCGTCGACGACGACGTAGGTGTGCTCACCCGGCACGTGCTGCACGACCTCGGGCACGTCGGGCACCACGTACCCGGAGTTGTAGAACACGTGCGAGAACAGCACCAGGTCCTGCTCGGGCCCCATGGCAGCGATGAACCGCTCCGGGAATGTGGCGAACGGTTCCACCGGGACGCGTTCCACCAGCGCGAGGCCGGCCTCGGCCCACCGGTCCAGTTGCCGGGCGGCGCTGTGGAACTCCCCGTCGGTGGTCAGCACCCGCATCGGGGACGGCAGGTCGGAGCAGATCCGCACCAGCAGGTCGTGGGTGTTCTGGGCGAAGGCGACCGTACCGGGGTCGTCCAGTTCCAGCAGCCGGGCGACGTACCGCTGCGCCCGTGGGACCTCCTGGTCCAGCACGGTGTGCCACTTGTCGTCCAGTTCCGCGGCTGCCAGGTCCCACGCGCGCAGGTGGGCGGCACGGGTCACGTCCGGCCACGGGTGGTGGCTGTGTGCGGCCACGTGCAGCCCGGCGCCGTCCAGGGCGGCGCGGAAGTGGGAGGCCAGGCTGGGCTGCCCACCGATCACGGGCGGTCCTCCTCGTACCGGAACCGCAACTGGGCCGACACCTCGTCGGGCAGTTCGGGAAGGGCGGAGCGGGGCACGAAGTAGGTGGGCAGGTCGAACAGGTCGGAGAACACCCGGTGCCGGTTCGCCGCGGCCGTCAGGTACGCGTGCCCGGAGGTCCCGCCGGTGCCGATCTTGGCCCCGATCATCCGGTGCACCATGAGCGCGTGCCGCTGGCGCCAGGTGGTGAACCCCTCGTCGATCCCGACCAGTGCGGTCAGCAGCCGGAACGGGGTCTGGAACAGCGGCTCGTCGCGGTACAGGTTGATCAGCAGGGCGGCGAGGAAGGCCTGGTGGGAGAACTGCCGCTGGCCGCGGTCGCGCAACTGGGCGTACTGGTCGGCGTCGAACAGGGTCTGGAAGGAGGCCGCGGTCTCGTCCACGCCGGCGAGTTGTTCGGCGCGGCCCTCGGCAGTGAGGCTCTCCAGGTTCTCGATGGCGTGGCGTTCCCCGGCCAGCATGTCCTCCACGGCGCGGGCGTAGGCCGCCCAGAAGTCGAATCGTCCGAATCGGAGGAACGGGGTCCGGGACAACCAGCGGTCCACACCCTCGCGCACGGTCGAGGTGTGCTCGGTGCCCGCCAGCATCTCGGCGTGCTCCGGTGAGAGCACGGCGGTGTAGGGGGCCCCGTGGATCTTCAACCGCCGTTGCGGGTCCAGTCCCAGCCGGTTCTCGATCAGCCGGAACTGCACGCTCTGGAAGCCCGACGCCGGCACCAGCGCGTCCCGGAAGTCGAGGAAGTCCAGCGGGGTCATCGTCTCCAGTACGGTGATCTGCTCCACCAGCAGCCTCTGGATCGCCACGATGCGCTCCAGCCGGTCGGCCACCTGCCCCATGGACTTCTCCGGGATGTGGTCCGCGCTCATGATCGCCACCACGTCATCCAGTTCGTGCAGGATCTGTTTGAACCACAGTTCGTAGGCCTGGTGCACGATGATGAACAGCAACTCGTCGTGGGCGCTGTTTCCCGCCACGTTGCTGCGCGGTTGTTGGGCGCTGAGCAGGTTGTCCAGACCCAGGTAGTCCCAGTAGTACAGCGCCCCGGACTGCGGGGCGGGCTCGGAGTGGCCCGGGACGGGCTCGGAATGATCCGCGGCGGGCTCGGAATGATCCGGGGCGGGCTCGGGCTGTGCGTGATGCGTCATCGTCCCAGCCTGGCACTCCCGGCGCTGGTGCGGAACGAATTCGCGCGGGCGTAGGCTCGTGCGAACCGGTATCCGTCGTACTCAGGAGGCATCGTGGCCAACTTGGAGACCCTGACCGCCGCCCACTTGCGGACCGCCCGCGCCGATGCACACGGTCGGAGCGCGGAGTTGATCCTGCGTGACGGGGTCTTGCGCCAGTCGATCATCGCGATGCGGGCGGGCGCCGAGTTGGCCGAGCACAACTCCCCCGACGCCGCCAGCATCCAGGTGCTGGTGGGCAAGGTGATCATCACCGCGCTCCAGGACGCCGACGCCGAGGTCGCCGCGGGCACCCTGCAGGTGCTGACACACGAGCGTCACGCGGTGCGGGCGCTGGAGGACTCGGTCTTCCTGCTCACCACGGTGACGAGCGTGGGTACCCAGGACGGTCCGCAACGCGGTATCTGACCGGGATCGTCGCCGCGGTGACGTCCCTGGATCGTCAGGACTCGTCGTCGCGAGCGCCGGCGGCATACCGCGGGTCGTGCAGGTGACAGGCCACCTGGACCCCGCCGGCGGGGCCGAGCGCCGGGTCCTCCCCCGGATGGAACCGCACCCGTACCTCGTCGGTCCCCGCCTCGATGCCGGCCACGCCCCGCCACAGTGGTTCCTGCGGGTCCTCGGCCCGGGCGCGGGTGAGCACATCATGCACGTCCTGCACACGATGTCCCGCGGGCACCGGTAACGAGACCTCCTCGCGGCCCGGGGGTGCGTCGTCCACCGCGGCGACCAGGGGCTGCTCGGCCTGGTAGGCCTCGTCCCCGCGTTCCAGCCAGCGCCGCTCGAACATCGCGCTCAGGTCCCGGCCCTCCCAACCGCAGGGGCCGAACGCCGCCGGGCACCGCGGGTGGAAGGAGCAGCCGTGCGGCGGGGCGGCGGCGTCGGGGATCTCCCCGCGGGGAAGGTCTCGGGGAACCCTACGGGAGGGGTCCGGGTCCGGTACCGCCTTCAGCAGAGACCGGGTGTAGGGGTGTTTGGGGTCGGCGAAGATCTCCTCGGTGGGCCCGATCTCCACGATCCGGCCCAAGTACATGATCGCCACCCGGTCGCAGAAGAACTTCGCGGTGGCCAGGTCGTGCGTGATGTACACGTAGGTCAGGTCGAGTTGCGCCCGCAGGTCCAGCATCAGTTGCAGGATCTTGTTCCGCACCGACATGTCCAGCATGGAGATCGGCTCGTCGGCCACCAGGAGTTCCGGGCCGCAGATGATCGCCCGGGCGATGACCGCGCGTTGCTTCTGGCCCCCGGAGAGCTCCCCGGGGAGTTTGTCCAGGAACTGCTCGGCCGGCACCAGCCCGGTGCGCTCCAGCGCCTGCACCACGAGGGCTTCCTCCTCCTCGCGGCTGCTCACCAGGCCCTGGATCCGCAGCGGATGCCCGATGGCGGTGCGCAGGTCCATGGTCGGGTTCAGCGCCGCATGCGGGTCCTGGAACACCATCTGCAGCCGGCGGCGCAGGGTGCGCAACTGCCCCTGCCGCATCCCCGCCAGGTCCATGTCGCCGTACCGGATATGGCCCGCGGTGGCCCCCACCAGCCCCAGGAGCGCACGCCCGAGCGTCGTCTTCCCACTACCCGACTCCCCGACCAGACCGAGCACCTCGCCACGGCGCAGGGTCAGGTTGACGCCGTCGACCGCTTTGACCTTGCGCCCTCCGCTACCCAGTAGCCGCGCCAGGGCGTTGCCCCGCAGGTCGAAGTGCACCTGCAGGTCCTCGATGCTCATCAACGCCGCATCGGTGGGATGGTCAGGCTTCGTCGGCAACGCTGAGCTCCTCTCGTTGCAGGGGCTCGGTTCCCCCGGGTGGGATGAGGTCCCGCGGGCCGTGCAACCAGCATTCGACCACCTGGGGTTCGGTGTACACGGGCCGGGGGAACTGCTCGGCGCACACGCTCATCGCGTGGGGGCAGCGTGGGTGGAACCGGCATCCGGCCGGCGGGGTGATCAGATCCGGGGGCGCCCCGGGGATGTACTGCAGGCCCGTGGTCTTCAGCGAGATCGTGGAGCCCAGCAGTGCCTGGGTGTAGGGGTGCTGCGGGCTGGCGAACACCTCCGCCACCGGTCCTTGTTCCACGATCCTGCCGGCGTACATCACCGCCACCCGGTCGCACGCCTCGGCCACGATGCCCAGGTTGTGGGTGATGAACAGCAAGGAGGTGTCGAAGTTCTGCCGCAGGTCGGCCAGGATCGAGATGATCTGGGCCTCCACCAGCACGTCCAGTGCGGTGGTGGGCTCGTCCGCGACGATGAACGACGGCCGGAGCACCAGGGCCAGGGCGATCATGATCCGTTGGCGCATGCCGCCGGAGAACTCGTGCGGGTAGGCGCGGTACCGGGTCGGCGGGATGCCCATCGCCCGCAGCGTCTCGATCGCCCGCTCCCGGATCTCCGTCCTGGGTGCCTTCGGTTCGTGGGTGCGGAGGGCTTCTTCGAAGTGCTCCGAGACCCGCAGCAACGGGTTCAACCGGGTCAACGGTTCCTGGAAGATCATGCCCAGGTCCGGTCCGCGCAGGCGCTGCAGTTCCTTGGGTTTGGCACGGACCAGGTTCCGCCCGTCGTACTGCACCACCCCGTCCACGCTGGCCGCATCGGGCAGCAACCCGAGCACACCGCGGCCCAGGGTGGTCTTCCCGGAGCCGGACTCTCCGACCAGTCCGAGCGTCTCACCGGGGAAGAGGTCGAAGGACACCCCGTCCACGGCTCGCACCGGGCCGGCCTCGGTGCCGTACCAGACGCGCAGGTCCTGCACGGCCAGCACCGGGTCGACCCCGCCGGCCCTCACGGCCTGCCGATCTTGCAGCGGACGTGCCGGTTCACTCATCGTGGCCTCCGGTCGTGGTGTCGTCCGGGCGTTCCGCCGCGGGCCCGTCGTCCCGCGGCCCAGCCTCCTGCGGC
>CALKWS010000212.1 GCA_938004115.1 uncultured Ruaniaceae bacterium | reverse complement strand
GCGCGTTTCAGGCGCTGCGCTAGACTGGATCGCATGTCCGGTACGGAGTTGCTTAGCCAGCCGCGCTGACTTCAGCGGGCGCCTGCTGGCGCCGCCTCAGCGCGGCCGACCTCCCTGCTCCGGGAGGTCGTTTCATGTCAGCTACCCGATGGCCGTTCGCTAGCGGCCCGAGCAGGAACGTGAAGTGATGTCGCAGACCCAGAACCCGTCCGTCCCGGTTGCCGAAGAGGTGCCCGCCCACCGCTACACCGCGGAGTTGGCGGACTCGATCGAGCGGCGCTGGCAGGACTACTGGGAGCAGCACGGTACCTTCCACGCCCCGAACCCGACCGGTTCGCTGGCCACGGGCGAGCAGGTACCGGAGCAGAAGTTCTACGTGCTGGACATGTTCCCCTACCCCTCCGGCAAGGGCCTGCACGTGGGCCACCCGCTGGGCTACATCGCCACCGACGTGCTGGCCCGGTACCGCCGGATGAACGGGGACAACGTCCTGCACGCCCTGTCCTACGACGCCTTCGGCCTGCCGGCGGAACAGTACGCGGTCCGGACCGGACAGCACCCCCGGATCACCACCGAGGAGAACATCGCCACCATGCGCCGCCAACTGCGGCGCCTGGGCCTGGGGCACGATGACCGGCGCAGCTTCGCCACCACCGACCCCGGGTACGTGCGCTGGACGCAGTGGATCTTCCTGCAGATCTTCAACTCCTGGTTCGACCCCCACGCCACCAACCCGGACGGCACCACGGGGGCGGCCCGGCCGATCGAGGAGTTGCGCGAGCAGTTCGCCACCGGCCGGCGGTCCACCCCGGATGGGACCGACTGGAACGAGATGAGCCCGGCGCAGCAGGAGGACGTGCTGGCCGGTTACCGGTTGGCCTACGTCGATGACGTGCCAGTGAACTGGTGCCCGGGCCTGGGCACCGTGCTGGCCAACGAAGAGGTCACCGCCGAGGGCCGCTCGGAGCGCGGCAACTTCCCGGTGTTCACCCGGAACCTGCGCCAGTGGATGATGCGCATCACCGCCTACGCCGACCGGCTGATCGACGACCTGGACCGGTTGGACTGGCCGGACAAGATCAAGACGATGCAGCGCAACTGGATCGGGCGGTCCACCGGCGCGAACGTCACATTCGCCCTGCCCCAGGGCGAGGTGGAGGTGTTCACCACCCGGCCGGACACGCTGTTCGGGGCCACCTTCATGGTGCTGGCCCCCGAACACCCCGTCCTGGAGGGGCTGATCCCGCAGCAGTGGCCGCAGGGCACGAAGACGGCGTGGACCGGCGGCGCCGCCACCCCCGCCGAGGCGGTGGCGCAGTACCGGGCCGCCGCGGCGGCGAAGTCCGAGACCGAACGGCAGGACGAGGAGCGCACCAAGACCGGTGTGTTCACCGGCGTGTACGCCACCAACCCGATCAACGGTGCCCGGGTCCCGGTGTTCATCGCCGACTACGTGCTGATGGGATACGGCACCGGGGCGATCATGGCCGTGCCCGGCGGGGATGAACGCGACTACGAGTTCGCCCAGGCCTACGACCTGCCCGTGGTCTACACCGTGCAGCCGCCCGAGGACTTCGACGGCGGCGCCTGGACCGGCGAGGGCACGGTGATCAACTCACGCTCCGAGTCCCTGGACATCAACGGTATGGACGTCGCCACCGCCAAGGACGCCGTCACCACCTGGTTGCAGGAGCAGGGCCTGGGCAGTGCCGCCGTCACCTACCGGCTGCGGGACTGGCTGTTCTCCCGCCAGCGCTACTGGGGTGAGCCCTTCCCCGTGGTCTACGACTCCGACGGCCGGGTGATCCCGCTGCCGGACAGCGCCCTGCCGGTGGAACTGCCGGACGTGCCGGACTTCTCCCCGCGCACCTACGCCGAGGACGACGCCGACTCCGAGCCGGAGGCGCCGCTGAGCCGTGCCACCGACTGGGTGGAGGTGGAACTGGACCTGGGCGATGGGCCCAGGACCTACCGGCGGGACACCAACACCATGCCGAACTGGGCCGGTTCGTGCTGGTACGAGTTGCGGTACCTGGACCCGGATAACCACGAGCGGTTCGTGGACCCGGAGAACGAGGCCTACTGGATGGGCCCGCGCACGCAGGCCGACGGTACGGTGACCACCGGCGGCGCGGACCTGTACGTGGGTGGGGTGGAGCACGCGGTGCTGCACCTGCTGTACGCCCGGTTCTGGCACAAGGTGCTGTACGACCTGGGTCATGTGTCCTCGGCCGAACCGTTCCACAAACTGTTCAACCAGGGCTACATCCAGGCCTACGCCTACACCGACTCCCGGGGGGTCTACGTACCTGCGGAGGAGGTCGAGGAGCATGTCGATGACCAGGGCAACACGACCTGGACCTACCGCGGCGAACCGGTCAACCGCGAGTACGGCAAGATGGGCAAGTCCCTGCAGAACATCGTCAGCCCCGACGACATGTACGCCCAGTACGGCGCGGACACGTTCCGGGTCTATGAGATGTCGATGGGCCCCCTGGACGTCTCCCGCCCCTGGGAGACCCGTGCGGTGGTGGGTGCCCAGCGGTTCCTGCAACGCCTGTGGCGCAACGTGGTGGACGAGAATACCGGCGAGGTGACCGTCACCGACGAGGACGCCGATGAGCAGACCCGCCGGCTGGTGGCCCGCACGATCGCCGATGTGCGCACCGAGATGGACGCGATGCGCCCGAACACGGCCATCGCCAGGATGATCGTGCTGAACAACCACCTGACCTCGCTGCGCCGCGTTCCCCGAGCCGCGGTGGAGCCGTTGGTGCTGATGGTGGCCCCGGTCGCCCCGCACCTGGCCGAGGAACTGTGGCAGCGGTTGGGGCACAGCGGCACGATCGCCTATCAACCGTTCCCGGTGGCCGATGAGTCCCTGCTGGTCGAGGAATCGGTCACCTGCGTGGTGCAGGTGGCGGGCAAGGTCCGGGACCGGCTGGAGGTGCCGCCGGACATCTCCGAGGAGGACCTGCAGGAGCGCGCGCTGGCCTCCCAGGCCGTCCAACGCTTCTTGGAGGGCCGCCCGGTGCGCAAGGTGATCGTCCGGGCACCGAAATTGGTCAACGTCGTCCCGGGCTGATCCAGGGATCGCGATGCTGCGCCCGGTGGTCGTCACCGGGCGCGGCGGATCGCGCTCCTCACCGCAGGCGGTGGCCGTTACTCAGCACGGCGGTAACCGTAGAGGTCGGACTGGGTCTGGTTGATCCAGATCTCCGCGTCCGGTAGGTCCGGATCCGGGATCCGCAGGGTCCGCCCGAAGGCCTCGTCGATCACGGTCGCCTCGAACCCCGCCTGCTGCAGGGGCTCGAGGAGTTCGTCGACCTCACCGGTGTACTCGAAGGACAGCGCCACCTCGGTGCTGTCATGGCGGTGCACGGCCACCAGGCCGGCGTCGGCGCGGAAGTCCACCCAGTCGCCGCTCTCGGAGCGGATGCGCTCCCGGGCGCCCAGCGCCGCCAGCGTTTCGGCGGCCTGGTCCGGCTGTGCGGTCAGCCACAACGGAAGTACCGACACCTGACCGGCTCGAGGTGCGTCGTCGGCCGCTGCAGCGGAGGCCTGATCCTGGCTGGGCGACTCGGGCTCCGGGGAGGCGTGGTCGGGATCGATCGTCAGCGCGTCCACCGTGAACTGCAGTCCGTCGGCGGTGGTGACCATCGCCGCGGTGCCGTGCGTCGCCTCGGTGACCCGGATGCGGGTGCCCCGGGGCGCGGCCGCCTGGGCGGAGGTGGCCACCAGATGGAGGTCGTCGGCCTCGAAGCCCAGCATCGTGGACCCGGCCGGCGAGGTGTCATCGGCACCGTGCAGGGCTACCCGGCCGTGTGCGAGGGCGTACACCACCCAGGTGCCGAAATCGGACAGGATGTGCCCGCCGAGGGCCTCCAACAGACGGCGATGCGCGTCCATGGAGTCGGTGAACCGAACCGGCCGGGAAACGATCATCAATCCTCCTCATCCAGGTCCGTTCGAACATAGGCGGCCAGCACGCGCTCCACCAGCGCGGAGAGGCTCAGGCCCTCGTCGATCGCGCGGTGCTTGACCGCTCGCACCAACTCTGGCGGCAGGTACACGTTGAACTGCGTCTTCGAGGCCATACATAGAATGCTAGCAATCCGGTGGTCCACAAGCATGTGGTCGGTGCCGTCCCGTCCACAGGTCGCGGGTGCGGGGCCCGTCCGGGCGAGGGGCGCACCTAACGTGACCGGATGGATGATCCGCTGCGCCGGCTGCGCCTGGTGACCGAAGCCGCCTACAGCGGCTCGGACGACGCAGCCGAGGCAAGCGCCGCCGCATCGGATGCTCCCGCTCCTCAGCACGTCGGCGAGGCCGAGGAACCATCGACAGCCGCGCCGCAGGGCTGGACCGAACCGGAACGCAGCCACCGATGGGGTACGCCGGCGCTGCTGGCTGCGCGTGTGGGGGTGGTGATCCTCGTCCTGGCCGCGGCCGCGGCCACCAGCATCGTCCTCACCCGCCCCAGCGCGCCGGTCCATCAACCGGACCTGCCGCTGCCGGATCCCCCGGAGGAGTGGGTGGCAGGCCCGGGGCACATCTCCGGAGACGTCTCGGCGAACGCGGGTGCCGGGTCCGCGCCGGGGGAGGGCGGGACCGAGGCGGACGGGGGCTCCGGGGCAGCCGGGCCCGGCTCGACCCACCCGATGCCTGCACCGGCCGACACCGGGCAGGAACCGGGCGGCGCCGCGCAGGCACCAGGAGGCGCGCAGCATGGGAGCGCACCCGAGGACCAGCGCCTCATCGTCCATGTGGCAGGCCAGGTGCATGAACCCGGAATCGTGGACCTGCCCGCCACCGCGCGTGTGCACGATGCCCTCACCGCCGCGGGCGGCCCCACCGCCGATGCCGACGTAGCAGCGGTGAATCTCGCGGCTCCCGTCACCGACGGGCAGCAGATCTACCTGCCCGCCCACGGGGAGGAACCACCCACCGGGCCCGGACCCCCGGCGCACGCCGGCGGCGAGCCCTCGACCCAGGACCCGGCGGCACTGCAGCCGGTGGACCTGAACGGCGCTGACGCCACGACGCTCCAGACCCTCCCGGGCATCGGGCCGGCCATGGCCGAACGCATCCTCGCCCACCGGCGCGACCACGGCCCGTTCAACAGCGTGGAGGACCTGATGGCCGTCTCCGGTATCGGCCCGGCCACGCTCACCCGGCTGCGAGACCTGGTGACGGTCACGCCGCCGCCATGAGTGCCGAGGACTACCAACGCCCGCCCATCGACCTGAGGATGTTCCCCGCTGCGGTGCTGTGCTGGACCGGGTGCTGGTGGGTGGTCGCCCAACCACCCGCGGGCGGCGCCTTGGTCACCGTGGCAGCCTTGGTCGCGGCGTTTGCCGGCAGTGTCCGCCTGGGCCGGGCCCGGCCCGGGCGGCACCGGCGCACCCTGCGGGACCGAGGCACCGCCACCGTCGTGCTCACCGGCGTGCTGACCGCCGCCGTGCTCGGGCTGGCCACCGTGCGCACGGCCGAACGACATGCGGCGATCGAGCACCAACCAGCAGTCATCACCGGGCTGGTGCGGCCCACGGCCGAGGCCCAAGCGATCGCAGGATCAGGACGCTCCCAGCGCTACCGCGTCCCGGCGCGGCTGCTCGCGGTGCATGACCCGGATGTGCCCGACGGGACGGCAGACGGCGATCGGGCCACCCGGGAGGTCAGCATTCCGGTGCTCCTGCTCACCGATGACTCCTGGGCCGAGGTGCCCGTCGGGAGCGCTTGGTGGGTGCGCGCACGCCTGGTGCCCACCGCCCCGGGGGACGCGGCCGCCGCGCTGCTGATCGTCGAGCCCGGGGCGTACCCGGACGAGGAACCAGGGTGGCGCGACCGGGCGATCAACGCGCTGCGGGGAGGGTTGGTGCGCGCCAGTGGGCAGTTGCCGCCCCAGGCCCGCGGGCTCGTGCCCGGAATCACGCTGGGCGACACCCGTGGTATGCCACCGCAACTGGGGGACGACCTACGTGTGGTCTCCCTGACGCACATCACCGCCGTGTCCGGCATGCATGTGGCGATCGTGCTCGGGGCCGTCCTGGTGTGCCTGTGGTGGGCACCGACCTGGCTGCGGGCCGGCCTCGGAGGTGTGGCCCTGGTGGCGTTCGCCGCGCTGGTCTACCCCTCCGGTTCGGTGGTGCGCGCCGGTGTGATGGGCGGTCTGTTGTTGCTCGGCCTGGCCACCGGCCGGCCGCGGTCGGCGATCCCGGCGCTGCTGGCCGCCGTGGTGGTGCTCCTCGGCTTCGACCCCTGGCTGGCCCGGGACTTCGGATTCGTGTTGTCGGTGGTGGCCACCGGCGGGCTCCTCGCGCTGGCCCCGGTCTTCGCCCACCACCTGCAACGGGTCTGCCCGCGGCCGGTGGCGATGGCCGCAGCGGTGTCGGCCGCCGCGCAACTGGTGTGCGCACCGGTGCTGTTACTCCTGTCGCCCGGACTGCCCACGCACGGGGTACTGGCCAACGTGCTGGCCACACCTGCCGTGCCGCCGGCCACACTGCTCGGCGTGCTGGCCACCCTCGCCGGCCCGTGGTGGCCCGGCGCGGCAGCGACGCTGGCCGGGATCGCCGGGTGGTTCACCGCATGGATCGCCACCGTCGCCTCGTTCGCCGCATCCCTGCCGCTGGCCACCGTGCCATGGCCGGAGGGCACCGGTGGGGCGCTGTTGGTGGTGGTGGCGCTGGTCGGGGCCGGGGTGCGGTGGTGGACCCGTGCACAGCCCTAGTTCGATCCCCGCCGGGCACCACCACGCCGCCGGGGATCATCAGAAATTAGCATTGACTTATATAAGCGCTAAGTGAAACATTGGTCGGGTGCACGCTCTCGATGTCCTCGGCGATCCGGTACGACGCCGGATCCTGGAGTTGCTCACCGATGGTGAACGCGCCGCCGGCGACCTGGCCGAACTCATCGGCGTCGAATTCGGTATCAGTCAGCCCGCGGTGTCCCAGCACCTGCGGACCCTCAGGACGCACGGGTTCACCACGGTGCGCCCCGCCGGTCCCCGGCGGCTGTACGCCATCGATCCGGAACCGCTGCGGCAGGCCGACGACTGGCTCGCCGACTTCCGCCGGTTCTGGGCGCCCCGACTCGACGCACTGGACACCGAGATCGCCCGCGGCAAACGTGCACGACGCACCGATATGGACAAGGACGACCCATGAGCGAGATCGATTCCATCAGCGAGGGCCAACCCGATGCGGTCGAGCGCACGGTCACCGTGACCGAGGCGCCCGGCGGCCCGCACGTGGTCACCACGCTCAGCCAGGAGTACCGCACCAGCGCCGCGGACTTGTGGCAGGCGTGCACCACCGCGGACCGGCTGGCGCGATGGTTCGCCCCGGTCAGCGGCGACCTGCGGCTCGGCGGGCGCTATCGGATCGAAGGCAACGCGAGCGGCACCATCGAGGAGTGTGAACCGCCCGCCCGGCTGCGCGTCAGCTGGGAGTTCCAGGAGTCGGTCTCATGGGTCACCGTGCGGATCGAGGGCACGGCCGACGGCGCACGCCTGACCCTCACGCACACCGGCGACATCCCACCGGACTTCTGGGCCACCTACGGACCGGGTGCTGCGGGAGTGGGCTGGGACCTGGCGTTCCTCGGCCTGGCACTGCATCTCGGTGCCGGAACCGAGCGACCTCCGGAGGCGGGGGAATGGGCCGCCAGCGAGCCCGCACGCCGGTTCGTCGTATCCAGCAGCAGGCACTGGGCCTCGGCCTGGGTCGCGGCAGGGGCCGAGGTCGGCACCGCCGACGCGGCGGAACGAGCCACTACCGCCTTCTACACCGGCCAGGAGGGACTGTGAGCGACTCGGACTCGACCGTGAGCAACGCCGGATGGGACGAACCGCTCGGACGGATCGGGTGGGCGGGGGACCGGGCCACTGTGGAATTCCGGCGCCGGTACGCCACCGATGCGGCGGACCTGTGGCAGGCGGTGACCGATCCGGACCGACTGGCCCGGTGGTTCGCCCCGGTCACCGGCCACACCACACCGGGAGGTGAGTTCACCCTGCACTTCGATGACGCCGACGCTCCGCGGTGTGTGGTGCTGGCGTGCGACCCGCCCCGTTCCTTCCGGTGGCGCTGGGACCACGGGGGCAGCCGCCTCGGAGGTGGGAGTGGCCGTGCAGGCCGACGGGGAGGGTGCGGTGCTCACGGTGCGCCACTCGTTGCTGGACCCTCCGAGCGCCGGCGGTCTCGCCGCTGGTTGGCACGCCCACCTGCTGGGCCTCCGGGCACATCTGGACGGCCGGGAGCCGGGTGATTGGTGGGCATCCTTCGGGTCGATCAGGGCGGCGTACGAAGCCGCCCTCGCCCCAGGTCCGTCGACCTGAGCCGGTGGGCGACCGTCATCCCTGACGGGCCTGAGCCACGGTCAGTACCGCCCGCTCCACCGCGAACTGGGGATCCCGGCTGGCGCCTTTCACCTGGGCATCGGCTTGTGCGATGGCCTGGATCGCCGTCGCCAGTCCCTCCGGGCTCCACCCGCGCAGTTCCCGCCGTGCCCGGTCCACCTGCCACGGCGCCAGGCCGAGTTCACCAGCGGACACCCCGCGTCCCCGGACGGCAGCGACCTTCGCCAGCGTGCGCACCTTCAACGCCAGCGCCGCCACCAGGGGCACCGGGTCCACCCCGGTCGCCAACGCGTGCCGCAGCAGCGTGATCGCTTCGGCCGCGTTGCCGGCGATGGCCGAGTCGGCAACCCGGAAACCGGTGGCTTCGACCCTGCCGCCGTAGTACCGGTCCACCACCTCGGGCGTGATCGTGCCGGTGGTGTCGGCGATGAGTTGGTGCGCGGCGGCCACCAGTTCCCGCAGATCTGAGCCCACCGCTTCGACCAGCGTCTGCACCGCGGCAGTCGTGGCGCGGCGTTTGGCATCGGCGAACTCGGCGCTGATGAACTCCGCCTTGTCCCCGTCCCGCTTGATCGGTTCGCACACCACCACCGGAAACCGCGCCGCGATCGCGTCGAGCAGCTTCTTCCCGCGCGTGCCCTTCTCGTGATGCAGCACCACGGTGACGTCGGCGACCTGCTCGGAGATCGTGTCCAGATAGGCCAGACCGTCGGTGATCAACGCGTCGCTGGCCGCCTCCACCCCGGTGATGACGATATGCCGGTGCTCTCCGAACAGCGAGGGGCTGGCCACCATCTCCAACTGCCCGGCCTCGTACGCCGCCCCCTCGATGGCGGTGTACTCCACCGCTCCCGGGGCGCCGCCACCGGCGTGCTCGGCGGCAAGGTCCCCCAGGCGCTGCAGGGCACGGTCCACGAGCACGTCCTCCGCCCCTCGGATCAGCACCACCGGTGCCAGCGTGACGTCTTTCCAGGACAGTCCCTTGGTCGAGGAGCCTTTAGTAGCCGGGGACCGACGGCGAGGTGGAGCCATGGCATCAGCCTGCCATGGCTCGCCCACACCGCGCAGGCAGGGCCCGCCGCACCGGGTGGCCGCGTCAGCGCAGTGTCCCCCGGGAGCGCACCGTGGACGTCGCGCTGCCGGCACCAGCCACGCTCCTGACACTCCGCGGACAGCACCCGGTCGATGTCAGGTCAACACGGGGCCATGTCCGCAGGCCAGCGTGAGAGCCATGAGAATTGCCGTGGTCAGTGAAACCTTCCTTCCGCATCTCAACGGCGTGACTACGAGCGTGATGCACGTGCTGGACCATCTGCGGCGACGCGGGCACGAAGCGGCGTTGTTCTGCCCGGGACCCGCGCCGCAGGAGTTCGCCGGATTCGCCGTGCATGCGCTCCCGGCGGTGGACTACCGCGGATTCCGGGCCGCCTTGCCCACCTGGCGGATCGCCCGCCTGCTGCTGGACTGGGCTCCGGACGTGGTGCACGCGGCCGCACCGTTCGGGATCGGTGCACAGGCGCTGTCCGTCGCTCGCCGGCACGGTATC
>CALKWS010000211.1 GCA_938004115.1 uncultured Ruaniaceae bacterium | reverse complement strand
CTAAGCGCCGGGCGGTCGCGTTGCGCTCCTGGGCCATCGCCGGGCTGCCGCGTGCGGTCCGCCCGTCGGACGCTGCCCGGCCGCGGCACGCCGTCCGGGCCACCGCACGCTACCCGGTGCCGTACGCCGTCGGGCACTGCGGCTCCATCCGGCTCCGGGCGGCCCCTGCGCCGTAGACCGCTACCGAACCCGCAGGCGAATGGATTGACACGCGCACTCGACCTGTGTCAGTGTATTAAGGGCCTAATACAGACGTACATGAGGAGCATCGTGCAGTTCGACCCATCCACCCTGATCTGGGTGCAACTCGTCTCGGAGTTCTCCCGGCGCATCGTGGTGGGCGCGTGGCCGCCCGGCAGCAAGTTGCCCGGGGTGCGCGAACTCGCCGTGGAACTAGGGGTCAACCCCAACACCGCGCAACGGGCGCTGGCCGAGTTGGAGCGCGAGGGGTTGTGTCGTTCGGAGCGGACCGCCGGGCGCTTCGTCACCGACCAGACGGCCCGGATCGACGCATTGCGTGCCGAACTCGCGCACGAGGCGGCCGACGAGTTCATCGATCGGGTGCGCGGCTTGCAGATGCGCCACGAACAGGCACAGGAACTCCTCGAGGAAAGGTGGAACACCCATGACGATCGCCAGCACAACCAACCACAGGCCGGGGGATGACATGACGGCGAACCCGGCGGCATCCGCGATCGTGCAGGTGCAGGGACTGTCCATGCGCTACGGGACGGTCAAGGCACTGGACGATCTGGACCTGGAACTTCCCTCCGGTCAGATCGTCGGCCTGCTCGGCGAGAACGGCTGCGGCAAGACCACGCTGCTGAAGATCCTCGCCGGGGTGCTCAGCGACTACACGGGCGAGGTGCGCGTCGGCGGACATGCGCCGGGCCCGGAGTCGAAGGCGCTCGTCTCCTTCCTGCCGGATACCAGTTTCCTGCCGGATGCGGCACGGGTGCGTTACTGCCTGGAGTTGTACGCGGACTTCTTCGCCGACTTCGACACCGACAAGGCCCGTGACCTGATCGGGTTCTTCGGGCTGCGCGAGGCCTCCCGGCTGAAGGAGATGTCCAAGGGCATGCGGGAGAAGGTGCAGATCGCGTTGGCCATGTCCCGCAACGCGAAGGTGTTCCTGCTGGATGAGCCGATCTCCGGGGTGGACCCCGCTGCGCGCGACGTGATCCTGGACGGCATCCTGCGCAACCTCGCCGACGATTCGCTGCTGCTGATCTCCACCCACCTCATCCATGACTTGGAACAAGTGCTGGACGGGGTGGTGATGATGCGCCACGGCAAGGTCGTGCTGAGCGGCCAGTCCGATGACCTGCGCAGCCAGTACGCCGCAAGCCTGGACCAGATCTTCAAGGAGACCTACCGATGATCACACTGCTCAAGCACGAGGCGCTTCGGACCCGCGGCATCCTGGGCATAGGAGCAGGACTCCTCGCCCTGCTGGTGCTGCTCGGCACCGTGCTGAGTGCCACGCGCTGGCCGATGCTGGCCCCGCTGGGAATCATGCTCGGCGGCATCGCCCTCGGGGTCCTGGCGCCGGCGCTGCAACTGCTGCTCACCGCTGACTACTACCGTTCCAGTTACAGCCGCACCGGCTACTTCACCCACGCCCTGCCGATCCGTGGCGGGAAGATCTACGCCGCCAAAGTCATCTGGGCCTGGCTCGTCACGATTGCCGCCCTGGCGACCAGTCTCCTGCTGGCGGGGATCTACTGGGTGGGCCTTGCCACGTTCCTGGGTGCGGACCGCAATCCGTTCACCGCTGTGGCCGGCCTGTGGGACTCGATCACCGCCGTGACCTCCACCGGCATGCTGATCGCCGGCGCGGCGTTCCTGCTGGCCATGTACCTCATCTGGCCGGTGCAGTACTTCTTCGCCGTCTCCCGCGGAAGCGAGAGGCCGCTGAACCGGTGGGGCCTCGGCGGACCGGTGCTGGTGTTCGTGATCCTCTACGCGGCCTCCCAGGTCGCTTCGATGATCGGCCTCTTCGTCCTGCCGTTCGGCCTGGCCATGCAGGACGGAAGCCTCGGCTTCGTCCCCTACTCGCTGATCAACGAACTCCGGATCGGTGGGGGAGGGGACTCCGAAACCATGCCACTGGGGTTCCTGCCCGCCCTGCTACTCCTGAGCGCCTACTGCTTGTGGCGCACAGTGCGTTCCTGGAACAGGAAAGTATCCCTGGTCTGAGGAACGGGCCCTTGCCCCGCCGGCCGGAGGGGGTCGGCGGGGCGAGGGCATGTCCGGGAAAGGCCGCGAGGCAGAGGCGCATCCGCGACGGGTGATGGAGGCTACGCGGCACCACCTGCTATTAGTTGCACATTCAACCAACTCCTTCTACACTGGTAGTTGTAAGTTCAACCATCTGTGAGAGCGGGACTGCCGCGCTCGCCCAGCAGCCAGACCACGAAGGAGGCCCCGATGGCCGACGTCAAGACGCCCGCTCCGTCCGCGGCGAAGGAATTGACCCTCGCCGATGAGACGGCGATGGACGCCGTCACGTTGCACGTGGGCGACCTGGAGAACATGTCGTCCTACTACACCGACGCGCTCGCCATGGAGCCCCTGGAGGAACGGGCCAAGGGCGACCGGGTGCACCGCGTGCTCGGGCGCGGGCAAACCCCGATGGTGCGACTGATCGCCACACCAGGGCTGCCCGCCGTGGACCCGCGCCAGCCGGGGCTGTTCCACACCGCGTTCCTGTTCGAGGACAAGGCCAGCCTCGCCGCCACCGTGTACCGGGCGGCCCAGGACCCCCGGAGCAGGTTCGTCGGCTCCAGCGACCACCTGGTCAGCGAGGCCTTCTACTTCACCGACCCCGAGGGCAACGGGATCGAACTGTACGTCGATCGCGACCGGAAGGACTGGAAGTACCAGAACGGCCAGGTGCAGATGGCCACCGAGTACCTGGACCCCAACGCCTACCTGCGTCACCACCTGGATGAGGCGGTGGTCGCCGCCGGCCCCGATCGCGCCGGCAAGGTCGGTCACGTGCACCTGCAGGTCGGCGACATCCCCACGGCGCGGAAGTTCTACATCGATGCGCTCGGGTTCGAGACCACCGTGGACACCTACCCCGGTGCGCTGTTCGCGGCCGCGGGCGGCTACCACCACCACGTGGCGATGAACACCTGGAACAGTGCCCAGGCCGGCCCGCGAGCGGCCACGCTCGGACTGGGTGACGTGGCCATCACCGTTCCCGGCCGGGAGGACCTGGATGCCCTCGTCGCCCGGCTGAAGTCGCGCAAGATCCCCTACGGCGACTCCGGGCGGTCCGTCGTCGTCAAGGACCCGTGGGGTACCCAGGTGACCATCGCCATCCCCGGGACCAGCACCGAGGAACTCCTGGACCGCTGACCGCGGCCCACCAAGTCCCGGGCAGGAGCCCGGGGCGGCGTCGAGGGACCGAACTCAGGCGGGTGCTACTGGGTGGATCCGGTAGGCCCGCCTGGTGCGGATCGGGGCGGATCCGGTAGGCCGGCCAGGAGCATGTCGAAGGCCTCCGAGGTCAGGTCCGGCATCGGGAGGGCGAACCCGCTCGCGGCGTGCCGCTGCTGCGCGATCCGCATGGCGGTCAGCGCCACGCTCACCACCAGGCCGGGATAGAGGTCCTGCTCCGCGTCGGTTCCGGTCCGTGCCGCGATCGCCTGCTTCAGCGCACGCCCGAACACCGCCGAGGCCCCCATCATCGCCGGCAACAGCGTCGGGTTGGCGTCCAGCACCTGCATCCGCAGCCGCCATCGCTTCTCATCGCTGGCCAGGTACTCCGCGTAATCCAGACACACCTCACGCAACGCCTCCAGGGACGAGCGCTCCGGCGGCTGATCCAGGAGCCGGGCAGCCAGGCGCTGCACCAGGTCCGGGTCGTGACCCACCAGGACCTCTTCCTTGCTCGCGAAGTAGTTGAACAAGGTGCGCTGGGAGACGCCGGCGGCCGCCGCGATCTCCTCAGTCGTGACCGCATCCAGGCCGCGTTCGGCCACCAGGGTGAGTCCGGCCAGTTGCAGTGCCCGCCGGGTGGCCCGCTTCTTACGTTCACGCAACTGTGTGCCGTCGTCGGCCCCCGCCGACGGCGGCGTCGATGCTGAGGCGGCGGACATCGTCACACGCGTAGCGTAACGTCGAACGCAGCCGCTGCAAATTTGCAACGATTGCAAATTAGATCTAGAGTCGGTCAGCGGTTCTGTCGCGCTGGCGGTACCGGCACACCACTCTGGTCCACCGAGGAGGAATCCCCACCCATGGCACGCGTGGACACCGCACCCGGGTGGACCCTGAGCAGAGCATCGAGACTGGTGTTCATCGGGCTGCTGCTGGGCATGCTGGTCTCCTCCATCAGCCAGACGATCGTGGCCCCGGCGATGCCGATCATCGTGGCCGAACTGGGCGGGATGGAGCACTACAGTTGGCTGGCCACCGCGGCGATGCTGGTCTCGGCCGTGGTGGTACCGATCGTGGGCAAACTCTCCGACCTGTACGGCCGCCGTTCGTTCTACCTGGCCGGCCTGAGCATCTTCATGTTCGGCTCGATCCTCGCCGGTATGGCCCAGGACTTCTGGTGGCTGGTGGGTGCACGTGCGGTGCAAGGACTGGGGATGGGCGCGTTGATGACCCTGTCCCAGACCATCATCGGCGACATCATCCCCCCTCGTCAGCGCGGCAAGTACCAGGGCCTGATGGGTGCGGTGTTCGGCGTCACCTCGATCGCCGGGCCGCTGCTGGGAGGGACGATCACCGACAACTGGGGCTGGCGCTGGCTCTTCTA
>CALKWS010000210.1 GCA_938004115.1 uncultured Ruaniaceae bacterium | reverse complement strand
CCGCTCCCGTTCTGCGTCCCGCTCTGCCAGATGGGTGAACAGTTCCTCCATGGCCGCCAGCGCGCGGCGGTCGGCACCTTCGGGGTAGTCGTAGAAGCCGGCGCCCGATTTCGCGCCGAGTCGGCCAGCACGAACATGCTCCACGATCGACCCCGGAGGGGCGCTGCCATTGGCCAACGTCGGGAAGACCTGCGCGCACACCGCCTCCCACACATCCAACCCGCCCAGGTCCGCCACGCCGATCGGGCCCGCGACGGACCAGCGCGGTCCTAGCCCGTGCCGGACCACCGCATCCACGTCCTCGGGGGTGGCCAGGCCGCGGTGCACCAGCGACAGCGCCTCCCGCAGCACGGCGGCCTGGAGCCGGTTGGCAATGAATCCCTCCACGTCACCGGCGACCACCGGGCGTTTGCCGAGCCGGTGCAGCAGATCGAGGACCGTCCGGACCACATCCTCGGTGGTGCCGGGTGCGCGGATCACCTCCACCAGGGGCACCACATCCGCCGGATTGAAGAAGTGGGTGAGCACGAGCCGCTGCGGTCGCTCCACGAAGCCTGCGAGCACGCCGGCGCGGAAGGTGGAGGTGTTGGAGGCGATGATCGCCCCGGTCGCGCGGGAGGTCGCACCGAGTACCTCCTCCTTGACCGCAAGGTCCTCCGAGGTCGCCTCGAAGACGATGTCCACCTCCGCCGCGCACTCCTCGAGGGACTCGGTCACGCTGAACTCCGCCCCCTCGGCGCGCAACTCCTCTGCGGCGGTGATACCGGCGACGTCGAAGGCCCGGACCGCGATCCCGTTGCGAAGGAGCAACTGGGCGATCCGGCGTCCCATGGTGCCAAAGCCCACCACCGCGGCCCGCGTGATCGTCCCCATCGTGTACTCCCTTGGTCGCTCACCTCACGCCGGGGGCCTTGTTGGGCGCTCGCGCGCGAACCCGGCGGTGTTGGTCGCCACATTAGTCACGCGACGTCCTACCGGTGAACGACCACAGCGTCCCGGTGAACGACCACAGCGTCCCGGTCAATGCCCACAGCGTCGAGGCGCTTCAGTAGTTCGCTACCGCTGCTTGCGCTTCAGATTGTTCGAGCCCGAGCACCACGGGAGTAGAGCGGTACCCGATCCCCATTCGATCGATACCGGCGTCGATCAACCGCAGGAAATGCGCACGGTCCCGGATGGAGCCCGATCCCTTCACCTTGCAGCGGCCCGCCGCCGCGTCCAGCATGATGGCCACCATCTCGTCTGATGCACCGGGTTGCTCGTGCTGCATCGTGCCGGAGTAGAACCCGGTGGAGGTCTTGATGAAGTCGGCACCGGCGCTGATCGCCGCCTCCGCCCCGGCGCGCACCTCCGGCACGGTGAGCGCATCTGTTTCGAGGATCACCTTCAGGGGCACACCCGCCTCGTGGCACACGTCGACGATGGCCCGCAAGTCCTGCTCCACCGAGTCGGGCCGACCGCTGCGCAACCAGCCATAGTTCGCCACCACATCGACCTCCGTCACCCCCGCAGAGATGACCTCACGTGTCTGGGCGACGCGCGATCCGGTGGTGGACAGGCCGAACGGGAAGTCGACGACGACGCATATTCCGGTGCTCGTCCCCTCGCACAGTGGGGTGGCGATCTCGATGGCGGCGGGATTGATGCACACCGTCCGGCAGCCGAACCGAACCCCGTTGCTCACCTCACGGGTGATGTCCTCGGCTGTGAACTCCGGCTTCAGCACCGAGTGGTCGATATAGGCTGCCAGTTCCGCGACGGACATCTGGTCGGCCGGTTTGTCGGGGGTCATCGGCTCTCCTGGTTACTCGGATCGACGCGGCAACAAGGAGTTGGCCGTCGTGTCCCGTATGCAGAGAACGCCCGGGATAGTTGTCTATACTTACAATGGTTCGCAGCTTGGTCAAGTGTGCTGAGGCGACATCCAGGAACGAGTTCCCGGGCAGTTCCGTGGTCCGCCACGAGGATCATCCCGAAACCGCCCACCACCGGGGCCACACCAG
>CALKWS010000209.1 GCA_938004115.1 uncultured Ruaniaceae bacterium | reverse complement strand
GCCCGGCACGACGGCGGGACACGCCCTGGGCGGTTCGTACCCGCCGACAAACCGGTTCCCCGCAGGATCACACGAGCGGTGCACGCGAATCGCAAGAGCCCGCACACGAATCGGCCGGGCGAGGATGCTCTCCCCGCCCGGCCGACTCAGCGCAGCACTACCCGAGTGCTACTTCACCAGATCAGCGCACTGGCCGTTGGCCGGCCCGCGCACCGTGTTCCCCCCGCCCTGCGGCTGCTCGGCGTTGCCGGAGCAGGAGAGCGGACCACTGATGGTGTTGCCTTCCAGCGTCACCGACCCGGTGGTGTTGTTGATGTTCACCGGCCCGTTGAACGAGGAGTCCTGCAGCACGACGTCGGCTGCACCGGAGATGTTGACCGGGCCGCGCTTGGTGGAATCCGTCATGATCACGGACGCGCCGTCGTCCACGGTCAGCGGACCGCGCAGGGTGGCATCGGTGATGCACACCGACTCCCCGCTGATGGTCAGCGGGCCGTTGTGCACACCGGTGATGGTCCGGTCGCACTGCGGCGCCACCGGATCCAGCGCGTAGACGTTGATGTCGCCGGCGAAGTAGATCTGCCCGCTGCCGTCCACTACGGAACCGCGCACCCCGCCGTCGACAATCACATCCACCTCGTGGGACTCGGGGTCCACCCGGAACATCGAGTTGCCGGCGTTGCCGTACACGTACCCGTCGTGGTGGTACAGCGACGTGGTCCGACCCCAGTTGTTGGAGGTGGCCAGGCCGGTCTCGATGCGGTCCTGGATCTGCCCGGTAGCCGGGTCGGCGGTGAACACCACACCGGTGCTCGTCAGGCCCCAGACGGTACCCTCCGGGCCAACGGTCACCTCGTTGATCACCGCGGCGTTCTCGTCGACCACCTCACTGGAGATCCGTTCGCCGGCCTCGACGTCCCACAGGAAGAACTCACCCGCCGTGCCCACCGGGGTGGAGTCGATGCCGCCGTGGATGGACGTACCGCCGTAGACGATTCCCTCGTGGTAGTCCAGGGTGACGATGGACTGGCCCTCCACCACGTTGCGGTGGAAGTCGAAGTCCCCGGTCTCGGGGTCCACGAACGTGAGCGCACCGCCCACCTGGCCGTAGTCCGGCACACTGCCTGCTGCGATCCGGTCCTCCATCGAGGCCAGGGCCATGATGCGGTCCTGGAAGTGCGGTTCGCCGCGGCGCAGGTCCAGGATCTGCTCGGTCTCGGACCAGCGCCACTCGTCCATCGCCTCGCCCACGTGAACGCCGGCGCCCGGGTAGGTGCTCACCACGAGCAGGTCCTCGTGGGCGATGATCGCGCTGCCCTGCTTCGGCCCGCGGATGTGCTCGACCTCCGTGCCGCCCGGAGCGATGCGGCTCATCGCGCCACTGCTCAGGTAGGCGCTCATGTACGTCGACCCGTCGGGGCCCACGCCCATCGCGTGCGCACCGGCCGGTGACCCGAGCACGTCGGCGTGCACCAGCTCGCCCTCCTGGGTCGCCACGTTGTAGTGCCACACCTGGCCATCGGTGTTGATGCCGGTCACCACCGGCCCGTCCTCGCCGTCGACCGCGGTCAGGGCATAGGTGCCCACCGCCTCGGACATCTCCTCCCACAGCCAGGTGTCCTCGAAGCCGGTGGAGAAGGTGGTCTCGGTCTCCATGTCGAAGCCGGTGAGCACGTCGTCGACGAGGAAGTACACCTTGTTGTCGATCACGTCGGTGACGGGGGTGTCGAAGGTGCCCTCGATGACGTCGTCCAGCCACCGGTCTTCGGCCAGGTTGTAGACGGCCATGTCGTAACTGCCCCGCGGGGACAGCCGCACGAAGACGTAGTCGCCGCGCTGCTCGAGCCCGATGAACCAACTCGTGTTCGCCATCACGTGGTCCGGCGGGAACATCTCGGTGGTCTCCCCGGTCTCGGGGTCCATCCGGAACAGATGCGGCACCGGACCGGTACCCGCCCAAATCTCATCGCCCACCACGCCGACGGAGAACACGTAGGCGGCATCGTCGGTGACGCTGCCGTAATCGATCAACTCGCCGACGTTGGTGTCATAGGCCATCACCCGCGCACCGGGGTAGGTGCCGAACCAGATCACGCCGTCGTCGTCGATCGGTCCCTTGTAGAGCACGCGCTGGCCCTGCAGGTCCACGTCGAGTTCGGTGATCTCCTCGGCGGCCGGGTCGAACCGGAACAGCCCCGCGTAGGAGCCGGTGCGGGCGGTGAAGATGACCTGCCCGTCATCGGCCTGGGTGAGGAACCCGCCGAGTTCGTAGCGGTCCAGGGTCTGGGCGAAGAGCTGTTCCCCGGTGTGGGGGTCCACCATGCTGAACGTGGCCGGTTCGCCGTTGGACAGCGCGTAGACCACCTCGTTGCCCTCGCCGTCCACGCCGAACTCGCCGGTGCGCACGTTCGTCGTGAAGATCGCGGGGCCGAGTTCCCGGATGGTGTAGTCCGCGTGATCGGACGGTTGTGACTCGGGTGGGGCTGCGGCGGGGGTGTCGGCGTGAGCCGCTCCGCCCAGCAACGTGGCCACCAGGCCGACGGCGGCCCCGGCTGCACCCAGCCGCAGTCGCCTCGACCTGTGGGCCGGGATGTTCGGTGTCGTCATTGAATCTCCTCCACTTGTGCCCGGCTGCCGCGCGCGGGTCACCGTCTCAGAACTCTTTCGCTCCGACCTGCCGGCGGTTCGCCCGCCGGGCCGCAAGACCGTGTGGGCCCGGCTGGCGCGAGCAGGTCAATGCAACCGCTGGCATTGGTCAAGGAGCCTTCCATGCAATCGCTTGCACGTCAACGACGCTGACGGCTGTGTGTGCCGCGTGGGCGTGGTTTGCCCGGGTAATCCGGGCACGACGGCGGGACTCGCCCGGGCGGTCGGGGCACGACGACGGAACTAGGCTGATCGAACGCACGCACGACGGCGGAACTAGGCTGATCGAGCCCACGCACGACGGCGCGACTCAACTTGGCAACCGCTGCACGGGGGCGGGGCTCGTCCAAACGGTCCGCGGACGACGGCGTCGCTTACCCGCGGCTACCGCGGCGGCATCCGCAGCGCGCCGTCCAGGCGGATCATCTCCCCGTTGAGCATCGGGTTAGCGATGATGTGGGCAGCCAGGTCGGCGTACTCCTCGGGCTTCCCGAGCCGGGCGGGGTGCGGGATCTGGGCCGCCAGACCCGCGCGCACATCGTCGCCCAATCCGGCCATCATTGCCGTGTCGAACGTGCCCGGTGCGATCGTCATGACCCGGATGCCGCGGCTGGCAAGGTCGCGGGCCGCGGGGAGCGTCATCCCGGCCACGCCAGCCTTGGAGGCGGCATACGCCAGTTGTCCGATCTGCCCGTCCTGGGCCGCGACCGAGGCGGTCATCACCACCACCCCGCGCTCGCCGTCGTCGCCCAGCGGCTCCAGTTCCGCCATCGCCTTCGCGGCTGCGGCGAGGGTGTTCATCGTGCCCAGCAGGTTGATCTGTACCACCCGGTGAGCGGTGTCCAGGTCCAGCGGGCCGCGCTTGCCGAGGATGCGTCCCGGGGTGGCGATCCCGGCGCAGCACACCACCACCCGCAGGTCGCCCAGGTCCGCCGCGGCCTGCACGGCGGCCTCGACCTGGTCCACGTCGCGCACGTCGGTGGCGTGTGCGCGCACGCGTTGCCCGGCGCTGGTGAGTTCGGCGGCGAGGTCCTCGGCGGGGGAGCCGGGCAGGTCGGCCAGCACCACGGCCACGCCCTGGGCGGCCAATCTGCGCGCCGTCGCGGCCCCTAGGCCGGAGCCGCCGCCGGTGATCAGTGCACTAGTTCCCTCAGGCAGATCCATCCGGTCAGGTTAGCGCCCGGCGCCCACGGAGGACCGGGACCTCGAAGCCGAAACAGTCTCCCGCGTCAGGCCCGGGACGGCTTCGCCCCGCTCGTGCCCTCGTCGCGATCCTTGAGCAGCACCTTCGGCAGTAACCACGCCGCCACGGCCGTAACGAACCAGACGATCAGCGTGGCCAGGACCCACGTTGC
>CALKWS010000208.1 GCA_938004115.1 uncultured Ruaniaceae bacterium | reverse complement strand
CGGCGGCAGGTGGCGCCCGGTGATGGCCGACGGCGGTGCTCACCATGCGTGCACGGCGCGCCCGCGGGTGCAGCACACCGGGGTAAGGACGTGATCGATCCGGCGCTGGTGCGGGCGATGGAGGCGCTGCTCGAGCCCGGCCCGCAGGCGGCCGCGTGCGCGCCGCGCCTGTTCGGTCACTGGCCCGGCGGGAAGTCGTTCGACGAGTGGTTCACCGCTGATGCGGTCAGCACCGACGGCGACCACCTCGAGATCAGCTTCAACGACGGCGAGGACATCCTCACCGCGGAGCACCCCGGCCCGTGGTGGCCGGCGGACAACGCGCTGGTGGTGGCCGATGCCCAGCGGGTGCGGCTGCGGACCGAGCGCACCTATCCGCCGCAATTCCGGCGTCCCGGTGGCCCGCCCACGTTCTCCCGGGTCATGGACTACCGCACCCGGCCCGGTGCCGTGACCGACCACGACGGGCGCAGACGGCGCTGGTCCCCACCGGGCACTCCGCACCGGTCGTGGCACCCGGGCGCCTCCCGTGCCCCGGCCCTGGAACTGGTGCTGATGTGGCCGCTGATCCATGGCACCGGTTCGCCCGGCACGGCCGGCGGGTAGCCTCCTCACGCATGGTTGCAGACACCGTGGACCCGGCCCTGGTACGGGCCATCGAAGACCTGGTGCGCCCGGGGGAGCAGCCGGACGATGTGTCGCCCTGTGTCTTCGGCCGCTGGGCCGCGGGCAAACCGTTCGACCTGCCGTTCCTCGCCGATCGGGTCAGCGCCGTGGGGGAACGGGTGACGGTGAGTTTCAACGACGGCGAGGTCGTGCTCACGATCGTGGAGCCCGGACGGTGGTGGACTGCCGATGGCGAGGTCACGGTCGCCGACGCCAAGTCGGTGCACCTGCACATCCACCTCTCCTGGGGCCCGCGCCCGGACGACGGGGATCTCGACTGCCGGATCCTCGACTTTCGTACCGAACCGGGCGCTGTCACCGACCGGGAGGGTCACCGCGTCCGGTGGTACCCACCCGGCCGCGCTCGCAGGTTGCGGCATCTGGGGGCCCGGCGGGTGCCGGCCGTCAGGTTGGTCCGACTACCGGAGTCGCTCCGGGGCCGACGGCGATCGAGCGCGGCGAGGATGGGTCTCGACGGGCGGCGGGACGGGCGGACCAGGACTGCCATCGTGACCTGGTCACGGCGGTGCCGGCGATAGGCTGGCAGCGACGTTCCCCGAGTGTGAAGGCGGAAGATGTGAGCCAGGAAACCGAGTACCGGATCGAACACGACACCATGGGTGAGGTGCGGGTGCCGAAGAACGCCACCTACCGCGCCCAGACCCAGCGGGCCGTGGAGAACTTCGCCATCTCCGGCTCCCGGCTCTCCCGCCACCACATCGCCGCCCTGGCCCAGGTCAAACGGGCCGCGGCCCTGGCCAACGCCGAACTCGGCGTGCTCGACGACGAACGTGCCCAGGCGATCGTGGCCGCCGCCGAGCGGGTGATCGCCGGGGAGTTCGACCACGACTTCCCCCTGGACGTGTTCCAGACCGGCTCGGGGACCTCCTCGAACATGAACACCAACGAGGTGATCGCCACCCTCGCCACCCGGGCCGGCGTGGAGGTCCATCCCAATGACCACGTCAATGCCTCCCAGTCCTCCAACGACGTGTTCCCCGCCTCGATCCACATCGCCGCCACCCAGGCGGTGATCGAGGAACTGCTCCCGGCGCTGGAGACCCTGGCCACCTCCCTGGAGGCCAAGGCCACCGAGTTCGCCGACGTGGTCAAGGCCGGACGCACCCACCTGATGGACGCCACCCCGGTCACCCTCGGCCAGGAGTTCGGCGGTTACGCCCAGCAGATCCGCAACGGCATCCAGCGTGTGCGCTCCGCCCTGCCCCGATTGGCCGAACTGCCGCTGGGCGGCACCGCGGTGGGTACCGGGATCAACACCCCCGTCGGGTTCGGGGCGCGGGTGACCGAGCTGATCGCCCAGCACACCGGCCTGCCGCTGACCGAGGCCCCGAACCACTTCGAAGCACAAAGCGCCCAGGACTCCCTGGTGGAGGCCTCCGGGCAGATGCGCACCGTGGCGGTGTCGCTGGTCAAGATCGTCAACGACCTGCGCTGGATGGGGTCGGGTCCCAACACCGGCCTGGCCGAGATCGCCATCCCGGACCTGCAGCCGGGCTCCTCGATCATGCCGGGCAAGGTCAACCCGGTGATCCCCGAGGCAGTGGCCATGGTCTGCGCCCAGGTGATCGGCAACGACGCGGCGATCGCGTTCGCCGGTACCACCGGATCCTTCGAACTCAACGTGATGCTGCCGGTGATGGCCCGCAACATCCTGGAGTCCACCACCATCCTCGCCCGGGCCGCCGAACACCTGGCCACCAAGTGCGTGGACGGCATCACCGCCAACGTGGACCGGGCCCGGGAACTGGCCGAGTCCTCCCCCTCGATCGTCACCCCGCTGAACCGGATCATCGGGTACGAGGCCGCCGCCGAGATCGCCAAGCATGCGGTCACCGAGGGCATCACCGTGCGCCAGGCGGCCCTCGACCTGGGGTACGTCGAACGCGGTGAACTCACCGCCGATCAACTCGACGCCGCCCTGGACGTCACCACGATGACCCACCCCTGAGGTCTCACCGACTCGCCCGGGTGCCCTCGGGGGTGGCGCCCGGGCACGCCCACCGGCACGGACGCTGAGCGGCACGTGCCCTGAGCGGTGTCAACCCCGGGCGCGCGAACTCAGCGGGAGATCCGCCCGCGCAGCGCCCGACCCACCCGGTGTGCCTGCTCGGCGGTGTTGTGCACGTGGAAGGACAACCGCAGCCGGCCGCCCCGTTGCGCGGCCACCACACCCAGGTCCGCCAGCACACCCGGGACGGTGTGGTCGGCGCGTACCGAGATGATCGCCGAGCCGCCCGGCGGTAGGTCCGCGGCCTCCTCGAAGACGTGTGCCAACCCAAGTGCGTGCTCCTGCAGCGCGGCCGGCCCGATCTCCCGGAGGTACTCCAGCGAGGCAGCGGTGCCCACCCAACTGTGCCAGGCGGGGGAGACGTCGAAGCGGCGCGCATCGGCCGCCAGCCGCAGCGGCAGGCCGTAGATGTTCTCCCACACATCCTCGCCGGCGAACCAGTTCGCGGCCAGGGGGCGCAGCCGTTCGGCCAGCTCGGGCCGGACGGTCAGGAACGCGCTGCCCCGCGGGCTGAGCAGCCACTTGTACGCCCCGCACACGGTGGCGGCGAACCGCCCGGCACGCACATCGAACCAGCCGGTGGCCTGGGTCAGATCCACCACCAGGTCCGTCCCGTACCGCGCACATGTCTCTTCCAGGCGGTCCAGGTCGGCGATGGCGCCGGTGGCCGACTGCACCGCGGCCACCGCCACGACCGCGGTATCGGCACCCACGTGGGCGGCCAGGTCGGCCAGCGGTGCCTGGCGCACCCGCACGCCACGCTCCTGGTGCGCGGCGAACGGGAACGTCACGCTGGTGAACTCCCCCTCGGGCACCAGCACCTCGGCGCCGTCCGGCACGGCAGCGGCGATGAGCCCGATCAGGGGAGCGACCTGATGGCCGATCGCCACCTGCCCGGCATCCACGTGCACCATCTGGGCGAACACGGTTCGGGCCGTGCGCACCGCCGCGTCGTAGTCCTCGGGTTCGGCACGCCCGGCGGCCCACTCCTGGAGCGCCGAGGTCAGCGCGGCCCGGGTGGTGTGCGGGGGCAGGCCCATCGACGCGGTATTGAGGTACACCGTGGTGGCGTCGAAATCGCCCGAATGGTCCATGGTGGCTCCGCAGATCAGAACAGGTGCCCGTAACCCATCTCGATCAGGTTGTCCCGGGAGATGCGCAGGCACTCGAACACGTCCCTGCCGTAGAACTCGTCCTGCTCCACGAACAGGTACTCCGCGCCGATCTGCAGGGCCGTGTCGATGATCGCCGGGAAGTCCAAGGTCCCCTCACCCACCTCGGCGAACTGCACCAGGTCCTTCCACGCCCGGGCCCAGGCCGCGGTGTCCCCGGCCGCCCGGGCCTCGACCACCTCCGGCGGGATGAGACCGATCCGGTAATCCTTCAGGTGCACCAGGTCGGTGCGGTCGGCGTACCGGCGCAGGGCCCGCACCGGGTCGTCCCCGCCGCGCTGCACCCAGTGCACGTCCACCTCCAGCCCCAGGTTCGGGGCGGACTGGTAGATGAGGTCCAGCAGGGTGCGCCCCTCGATCCGGGCGTACTCGATGTGGTGGTTGTGGTAGTACAACCGCACCCCGCGATGGGCGAGTTCGGTGGCGATCTCGTCCACTCCGGCGCAGAAGTCGGCCACCGCCCGGGCGGAGGTCAGGTACTGCAGCGGGGCCATGCCGATGCGCAGGTACCGGGTTCCCAGCCGCTCACAGTCGCCCGCGATCTTCTCCAGGTTCTCACTCAGACTGTCCGCGGTGCCCTGGGGCAGGTAGGAGGCGGAGAGCGCCGCGATCTCGATCCCCAGGTCCTGCTGGGCACGTTCCATCGCGGCCACGTTCTCCCCGGTCATCGCGATCTGGGACACCTCCACCGCCCGGTACCCCAGGTCAGCGATCCGGCGCAGCGATTCGCCGATGCCGTGCTCCTTGGCGTGGTCGCGCAGCATCATGGCCTGCACACCGATCCTGGCCATCAGACTCCTTCGGGAAGCGCCGTCATTGGGGTGATGCCGCCGGCTCAGCCCAGCCGGAAGATCAGTTCGTCCATCACCTGGCGGGACTCATCGGAGTACCCGGTGTTCTCCCCCACCAGATTGAACCCGTTGCGTTTGAGCACCACGCCGGCCGGTTCGTTGTGCCGCGGGGTGCGCGCGTAGACCGGCCGGTGGTCCACCTCCTCCAGGAACGCCGCTAACGCCCCGGTGGCCACCCCCTGACCCCAGTGGGCCCGGTCCACCCAGTACTCCACCCGGAAGTCACTGCCGTCGTGGAAGCCGATGATGTACCCCAACACCTCCCCGGTGTCGGCGTCCTCGATCGTGCGCGGCACTGCCTGCTCGTCCCGGCGCAGGTTCGCCCAGCGCTTCTGGAAGGCGTGCTGGTCGTTCGGGTCGATCGCGGCGAGTGCGGCTGCTTGCGGGTCGCGCAGGTGCTGGAAGAACACCGGCAGATCGGAATCGACAACTTCCCGCAGCACCACACGGGTCTTCTCATCGGACACAGATGGCCACCTCCTCGGGCTCGGCTCCATCGTAGAGGGGTAACGGCACAGCCGCAGCGGTCCGGCACCGGTGCTCCGGTTCCGGGCCGTTCTCCGGGTGAGCAAAGCGCGCCCAGCCGGGCGGACCGGCGCTCCGGTTCCGGGCCGTCAGGACCCGCGCACCACCGCCAGGGACTGCTGCGCGATCTCCAACTCCTCGTTCGTGGGGACCACCAGCACCGCCACCTGGCTGTCGTCGGTGGAGATCGTCCGGATGCCGCGGCCGGTGGCGGCGTTGCGCTCGGCGTCGATCCGCACGCCCATGGGCTCCAGCCCGGTCAGCGTCTCGGCGCGCACCGCGGCGTCGTTCTCCCCGATCCCGGCGGTGAAGGCGATCGCGTGCACCCGGCCCAGCACGGCGGTGTAGGCGCCGATGTACTTGCGGATGCGATAGCAGTAGATCTGCCGCGCCAGCCTGGCATCCTCATCACCGGCACGGATCGCCGCGTCCACATCGCGCATATCGACCAGTCCGCTCAGGCCCAGCATCCCTGACCGACGGTTGAGCAGCGTGTCGATCTCGTCGATGTCCATCCCCGCGGTGCGGGACAGGTGGAACACCACCGCCGGGTCGATGTCCCCGGACCGGGTGCCCATCACCAGACCCTCCAGCGGGGTGAGCCCCATCGAGGTATCCACCGAACGCCCCTCCCGGACCGCGGTGGCCGAGGCGCCGTTGCCCAGGTGCAGCACGATCAGGTTCGCCTCGCGCGGCTCCATCCCCAGGTGCCGGGCCGCCTCCCGGGCGACGAACTGGTGGGAGGTGCCGTGCGCACCGTACCGGCGGATGCGGTGCTCCGAGGCGATCTGGCGGTCGATGGCGTACGTCGCCGCGTGGTCGGGGATCGTCAGGTGGAAGGCGGTATCGAAGATCGCCACGTGCGGAAGTTCGGTGAATGCCTCGCGTGCTGCGCGGATGCCCTGCACGTTCGGCGGGTTGTGCAACGGCGCCAGGTCGGAGAGATTCTCGATGATCTCGATCCCCTCGTCGTCGATGAGCACCGGGCCGCCGAACCGTGCCCCGCCCTGCACCACCCGGTGGCCCACGGCGGCCAGGTCCAGTTCGTCCAGGGCCGGACCGTGGGCCTCGAACGCTTCCATCATCGCCGCCATCGCGGCGGTGTGATCGGGGATCGGGCGTTCGATCCGCAGGGTGTCGGACCCGTTGCGGTGGGTGCAGATCCCGGAGGCCAGTCCGATGCGTTCCACCAGGCCCTTGGCCAACGCGGTACCGGTGGCGGTGTCCACCACCTGGTACTTCAGCGAGGAGGACCCGGAGTTGATCACCAGCACCACCCCAGCAGGGCGGCCGTCGGTACGTCCGGTGGCTGCGTCGTCGTCGGGTATCACCGGTTGTGTCTCTGAAGTGCTCACCGCGCCCCTTCCTGGTGTGATGCTCCGGCTTGCGCCGTTTCGCTGGCTTCGGCCTGCACCGCGGTGATCGCCACGGTGGTCACGATGTCCTGGACCAACGCGCCGCGGGAGAGGTCGTTCACCGGTTTGCGCAGGCCCTGCAGCACCGGCCCCACCGCCACCGCCCCGGCGCTGCGCTGCACCGCCTTATAGGTGTTGTTGCCGGTGTTCAGGTCCGGGAAGATGAACACCGTGGCCCGCCCCGCCACCTGACTCCCGGGCAGTTTGGCCTGGGCCACCGAGGCGTCCACGGCGGCGTCGTACTGGATCGGGCCCTCGACCACGAGGTCGGGCCGGCGCTCGCGGACGATGTCGGTGGCGGTGCGCACCTTGTCCACACCCGCGCCGGAGCCGGACTCCCCGGTGGAGTAGGACAGCATCGCGATCCGCGGCTCCACCCCGAACTGGGCCGCGGTCCGGGCCGAGGAGATCGCGATGTCCGCCAGTTGCTCGGCGCTGGGGTCGGGGTTCACCGCACAGTCGCCGTACACCAGCACCCGGTCGGCCAGGGCCATGAAGAACACCGACGACACCAGGGAGACGTCCGGCGTCGTCCGGATCACCTCGAACGCGGGCCGGATGGTGTGGGCGGTGGTGTGCCGGGCGCCGGAGACCATGCCGTCGGCCAGGCCCAGGTGCACCATCATGGTGCCGAAGTAGGACACGTCGGTGACGATCTCCCGGGCCCGCTCCCGGGTCATCCCGCGGTGGGCGCGCAACTCGGCGTACTCGGCGGCGAACCGCTCCACCAGGTCCGGGTCGTGTGGGGAGATCACCGTGGCGGCACCCAGGTCCAGGCCCAGTTCCCGGGCGCGGGTGCGCACCGCCGACTCCTCCCCGAGCAGGGTCAGTTGTGCCACCTCGCGGGCGATCAGCGTGGACGCCGCGCGCAGCACCCGGTCATCGGAACCCTCGGGCAGCACGATGTGCTTACTGGCCTGACGGGCCCGGTCCAGCAGGTCGTACTCGAACATCAGCGGCGTCACCACCTCGCTGCGGGAGACGTTCACCGCCTCCGCCAGCCGCTCGCCGTCCACATGCGCCTCGAACGTGGCCCGGGCGACGTCCACCTTGCGCTGCGAGCCGGCGGACAGCAGGCCCCGGGTTCGCGCAGCGGCGCTCGCGGTCTCGAACGTGCCCAGTTCGGTGGTGATGATCGGCAACCGGGGCGCGAGGCCGTCCACCAGGCGCCGCACCGGTTCCGGGGGCCGGAACCCGCCGTTGAGCACGAGGCCCGAGAGGGAGGGGAAGGATCCGGCCGCGTTGGCCGACAGCGTCGCCAGGATGACGTCGGACCGGTCCCCGGGCACCACCACCACTGCTCCGTCGGTGAGCCGGTCCAGCACGTGCTCCATCGTCATGCCGGCCACGATCACGTCCTCGGCCTCCCGGTCCAGGAGCGTCTCCTCCCCGGCGATCAGAGTGCCGTCGACGGCGTGCAGCAGGTCCCGGACCCGCGGCGCGGACAGCAGTGGCACATCGGGCATCACCCACGCGGGCACGGGCAGATCGGACAGGGCCTGGCGCACCTGCTCCAGCCGGTCCGGGTCGGCCCGGTTGGCCACCACCGCCACCAGTTCGGCGTGTGCCGAGCGTAGTTCGGCTGCGGCCACGTCGATCACCGCGCGTACGTCCGCGCCGGTGCGATCCACTGCGGAGGTCACGAGCACGACGGCGGAACCCAGGTTGGCGGCCACACGTGCGTTGAACGCCAACTCGGTCGGTCCGGCCACGTCGGTGTAGTCCGAGCCGACGATCACCACCATGTCGCTCTTGCGGCCTACCTGACGGTATTTGGTCAGGATGGTGGTCAGCGCGGCCTCGGGATCGGCGTGCACGTCCTCGTAGGTCGCGCCCACGCATTCCTCGTAGGTCAGGTCGATCGCGTCGTGATTGAGCAGGAATTGCAGCACCGAGTCCGGGTCGGTGCCACTGCGCGCCACCGGGCGGAAGACGCCCACGCGGCTGACCCGGCGGGCGAACAGGTCCACCAGGCCCAGGGCCACGGAGGACTTGCCGGTGTGTCCCTCGGGCGAGGTGACGTAGACGCTGGAGACCATGGCTGCGCTGATCCTCCGGTCGGGATTCGGGTTGCGGACTACCGGCAGGTTATCGGCCAACCAGTACCTGCTGCCCGGTGAGCACCCGGGTCCTGGGGCGCGCGGGACGGGCTTACCCTTGGAGGGTGGAGCGACAGGTGTGGCGGGAGTGGTTGCGCGCGGCGACCAAACCACGGCTGCTCGGGATACTGGCGATCCTGCTGATCGGCGCGATGGTGTGCGTGCGGCTGGGCGCCTGGCAACTGGACCGGGCGCAGATCCGCGGTGATCAGGCCGCCGAGCTGGAGCAGGCCGAACGGGAGGCCGCCCCGCCCCGTCCGCTGCAAGAGGTCGTTCCGCCCCAGACCCAACTCACCCAGGAGATGGTCGGGGTGCGGGTCACCGCCGAAGGCGTCTATGCCGAGGACGACCAGTTCTTCGTCACCGGCCGGTCCAACGGGCAGGAGACGGGTTACTGGGTGCTGACCGCGCTCGAGCTGACCTCCGGGGAGCATGCCGGCGCGATCGTGCCGGTGGTGCGCGGCTGGGTGGCCGAACCTGACCCGCACGTGTTGTCCGACCTGCCGTCCGAACCGGTGCAGGTGATGGGTTTCCTCGCCGCCTCCGAGGCCGCCGGGCCGCGGCTGGCCGACCCGGGCAAGGTGGACGTGATCAGTTCCGCCCAGTTGGTCAACGCCTGGGGCGGGCCGATCTACTCGGCACACCTGCGGTTGATCTCCCAGGACCCCGACTCCCACCCCGGGCTGGTGCCGGCCGGTCCACCGGAGATCGAGGACGCCGGCCTGAACCTGCGGAACCTCGCCTATGCGGCCGAGTGGTGGATCTTCGGCGGCTTCGCGTTGTTCCTGTGGTGGCGGCTGGTGCGCGACGAGGTGGAACACGACCGGAAGGAGGCCGCGAGTGCGGCTGGTGCTGCGCCCGAGCCGGAGCGCGCCGATGCCGCGGTGTCCTGAAGCCGAGGCCTCAGTGTCCTGAACTGGTGGGTCCGGACGTGTAGCGTCGACGACCGTCGGACACGAAGGAGTTAGGTGATGATGCCCGTCGGATACGATGTCATCTGGTCGATCGCCGTCGTGACCCATCTGGTGCTGCTGCTCGTGGCATTGCGGCGGTGGTTCACAGACCAACCGGCCGGGTTGGCTGGCCTCGTGGGTGCCGTGATCATCGTCGCGGTGCCGCTGGTGGGGCCGCTGGCCTATCTGTTGTCCCGCCGGCCGGTCCGGCGCGCGCCCGCCGCTCAGTCGGATGCCTGACCAAGGGCGGTAACCAACTGGTCCGCTCCCTGGTCCAGCGACGCTGAGACGTCCGCCACCATCCCCGCGGCGGCATCACCGGTGCCCTGCCGGGTTGCGCCCCACGGCGCGGCCACCTCGGGGAAATCCGCGGCGGCGCCGTCGATGACATCGGCGGCCGCGTCTAACTGCCCGTCGGCTCCGGGTTCGTCCAGGCGCGTGATCCACTCGGCGTACGCCTGCGCCAGGGCCCGTGCCTCGGCGGCATCGGCGTCGCACACCTCCCGCAGGTCGGTCAGGTAGCACTGGGTGAGCAGTGCGGCGGCGATCTGTTCGTTCGGTCGCACCAACGCAGCAGTGAGCAGTTCGGCAACGTCCTGTCGTGCGGCACCCCGTTCTCCGGCACCGTCAACCGCGACCCGGCACCCACCGGCGTCGCAGGTCAGCACGTCGTCCAGGTCCTGCCACGCTGCGGCGGAGTCGGCGTGTGCGGCGACCAACGGGGCGTAGGAGCCGCAGAAGGACCGCGCGGCGCCACCGGCATCGGCGGTCTCGTTCTGCAGGGTGCCGAGCGCCTGCTGGTACCGGATGAAGCGGTCCGCGCCCTCCTGCGCACCGGGCTCGTCGGTACGTAACGACGACGGTGCGGCCGGGGGTTGGACGGCCTCCTGCACGTTCTGGGCGTAGGAGGTGTACGCGGTGCAGGCCGCGTTGACCTCGTCCACCTGGTCCCACCCGGCACCGCTGCCCGGCTGCCGATCCGGGGTGAATCGCACCGGCTGCACCCAGGCCGGGTCGAATACCGCGGCCAGGTCGTGACCGCCGGCCCCGGGTGTGGCGCCCGGGCCGAGGTTGTCCAGGGTGGTCTGGGCCCACCGGTCCAGATCCGCCGCCCACGCTTGCTGGAGGTCCCGTTGCTCGGTGTCCGGGCCCCGGCCGCTGAGCAGGAACACGGCTGCGCCGACCGCCAGGAGCACCATCACCACAAGCAGCGGCCGGCGGCGGGTGCGGGCGCGATCAGTCATGGGCCCATTGTCCCGGTATGGGGAGTAGCCAGGGTGCGCCGCGAGAGTGGCGGTGTGCGGCGCGCGTCAGCGCGGTGGAGCAGATGCGGCGCCACCCCCGGGACGGTCGATGAGACAATGGCGCCATGAGTCCAAGTACGCCCGAGCACCCCGCGCAGTCCGACGGCGACCGGCCCGCCCGGGCGGACGTCCCGCCCCATGGGCACGGTGGGCAGGACGACAGCGCCGCACTGGTGGACTCCCGGGACCGTGGTTCCTTCACCCGCTACCGGGTGATGGCGTTCATCACCGGTGGCTTCCTGCTGCTGTTGTGCGTGGAGATGTTCCTCAAGTACGCACTGCAACTCAACGGCGTGCAGGCCGACGGCAGCGCCGCACCGGTGCTGGGAAGTTGGATCGCGTTCGTGCACGGGTGGATCTACGTGGTCTACCTCGTGGCGGTGTTCGACCTGTGGTCCCGGATGCGGTGGGGCCTGGGTCGGATGGTCGCCCTGATCGCCGCCGGGGTGGTGCCGGTGCTCTCCTTCATCATGGAGCGCAACGCCCGGGTCTGGTTCGAGGAGACGCTGGCCGCACGCAACGGCACCACCGGCCGGGAGTAGGCAAGCAGCGGCGCGAGCCGATCACGGACCGAGCCGGCTCGGGTCAGTCGCGTCCGAAGATGTCGCGGGTGTAGATCTTCTCCGGCACGTCGGCCAGGTCGGCGGTGGGGCGGTTGGCGACGATGACGTCGGCGCGGGCCTTGAACTCCTCCAGGTCCTCCACGACCTCGGAGCGGTAGAACTCCTTACTGTCCAGGTTGGGTTCGTAGACGATGACCTCGATGCCCTTGGCCTTGATGCGTTTCATGATGCCCTGGATGGAGGAGGTGCGGAAGTTGTCCGACCCGGCCTTCATGATCAGCCGGTAGATGCCCACCACCTTCGGGTTGCGGCGCAGCACGTCGGTGGCGATGAAGTCCTTACGGGTGGTGTTGGCGTCCACCACCGCGCGGATCAGGTTCTGCGGCACGTCCTGGTAGTTGGCCAGGAGTTGTTTGGTGTCCTTGGGCAGGCAGTAGCCGCCGTAGCCGAAGGAGGGGTTGTTGTAGTGG
>CALKWS010000207.1 GCA_938004115.1 uncultured Ruaniaceae bacterium | reverse complement strand
TGGGTTTCGGCGGTGTGGTCCGGCTGTCGGCCTCGTGGCGGTGCGGCTCGCCACGGGCGCGCGGTGCGTGGTTCAGCCGCCCGGCGGGCGGAGGATGTCCTCCAGGGTCTCCAGCGTCTCATCATTGGCGAGCCAGGTGCGCACCTGGTCGCTGTGCTGCCCCAGGCCCGGCGGGGGTGCCGGCGGGCGGGGCCGGGTGGTCGAGTAGGTGATCGGGTGGGCCACTTGCGGCGGGTACGGCGCGGGCAGGTCGGCGGTGGGTTCCAGGCCCAGTTCGGCCGCCCGGGCGAATGCCGACTCGATGGAGCCCACCAGTCCGGCGGGCACGTCGGCCTCGATCAGCAGGGCCTCCCACTCGGCGGCGTCCCGGCGGGCGAGTTGCCCCTCGAGCACGGTGATGAGTGCCCCGCGGTGCTGCACCCGATCGGCGTTGGTGGCGAACCGGGCGTCGTCGGCCGCTTCGGGGATGCCGAGCACGGTGACCAGGCGCCGGAACTGCTGGTCGTTGCCGCAGGCCACCGCCAACGTCCCGGTGCGGCAGTGCAGTGTTTCGTACGGTGCGATCGAGGGGTGCTGGTTGCCCATCGCCGCCGGTGAGTTGCCCGTGGTGAGGAAGCTGGAGGCCTGGTTGGCCAGCGAGCCGAGCAGGCTGGAGAGCAGGTTCACCTCCACGTGCTGGCCGCCGCGGCCGGCGTCCCGGGCGCGCAGGGCGGCGAGGATCCCGATCACCGCGTCCTTGGCGGTGAGCACGTCCACCAGCGCCACGCCCACCTTGGTGGGCTCGCCCCCGGCCTGGCCGGTGATGCTCATCAGCCCGCCGATGGCTTGCACGATGAAGTCATACCCGGGCAGTGCGGCGCCGCCGGCGGACCCGTACCCGGTGATCGAGGTGTACACCACCCCGGGGTTGGCGGCGGACACCGCGTCATAGTCCAGGCCGAAGCGGGCCAGGGCGCCGGTGCGGAAGTTCTCCACCAGCACATCGGCGCGGGCGGCGAGCCGGCGGGCCATCGCGGCGTCCTCGGGTTGGGACAGGTCCAGGTCCAGGCTGAGCTTGGACCGGTTCGCGGCGGTGAAGTAGGAACTGGTGTCCCCGGCCCACGGCGGGCCCCAGCCGCGGGTCTCATCGCCGCTCCCGGTGCGCTCCACCTTCACCACGGTGGCGCCCAGGTCGGCCAGCCACATCGTGGTCAGCGGCCCGGCAAGCACCCGGCTGAAGTCGGCGACCAACACCCCCGACAGCGGGCCCTGCCCACCGCCGGTGCGTGCGCCGGCCGTGGCGCGATCCTCGGCGGTGGCCTGACCTGCGGCCGCGGCGTGACCACCGGTGCTGGTGTCACCCTCAGTGCCGGCAGCGCGGCCCTCGGAAGCGGCATGGTCCTCCGCGGGCGCGTCACCGTCGGTGACGGCCCGGGAGGGGTCGACGGCGTGGGTCACCGCGGCCCCTGACGGAACGCGGAGTGGCCGGTCAGGGCTTGGCCGATCACCAGTTGGTGCACCTCGGAGGTGCCCTCGTAGGTCAGTACCGATTCCAGGTTCGCCGCGTGGCGCATCACCGGGTGCTCCAGGGTGATGCCCGCCGCGCCGAGGATCGCGCGGGACTCACGGGCGATGCTCAGCGCCTCGCGGACGTTGTTCAACTTGCCCAGGCTCACCTGGTTGGACGCCAGCGCTCCTTCGTCCTTGAGCCGGCCCAGGTGCAGCGCGAGCAGCATGCCCTTGCCCAACTCCAGGGTCATGTCGGCGAACTTGGCCTGGGTCAGTTGGAAGGAGGACAGCGGCTTGGCGAAGATCTGCCGTTCCTGGGCGTAGTCGATCGCGGTCTCCAGGCAGTCCCGGCCGGCGCCCAGCGCGCCGAAGACGATCCCGAACCGGGCCTCGTTCAGGCAGGACAGCGGCCCGGACAGGCCCTTCGCCTCGGGCAGCATCGCCTCGGCAGGCAACCGGACGCCGTCGAGCACCAGTTCGCTGGTGACCGAGGCACGCAGGGACATCTTCTTGCCGATCTCCGGGGCGGAGAAACCGGGGGTGTCGGTGGGCACCACGAAGCCGCGTACGCCGTCCTCGGTCTGGGCCCACACGATCGCCACGTCGGCCACCGACCCGTTGGTGATCCACATCTTGGTGCCGGTCAGGACCCAGTCGTCACCGTCGCGCACCGCCCGGGTGCGCATCGCGGCGGGGTCGGAGCCGGCTTCGGGTTCGGTGAGGCCGAAGCACCCGATCGCCTCACCCGCCGCCATCTTCGGCAGCCAGTGCTGCTTCTGTTCCTCCGAGCCGTGCTTCCAGATCGCGAACATCGCTAGTGACCCTTGCACGCTGACCAGCGAGCGCAGCCCGGAGTCGCCGGCCTCCAGTTCCATGCAGGTCAGGCCGTAGGCGGTGGCGCTCATCCCGGCGCAGCCGTAGCCCTCCAGGTGCATGCCCAGCGCGCCCAGTTCGCCCAGTTCCAGGGCCAGGTCGCGCACCGGCATCTGGCCGTCCTCGTACCACTGGCCGATGTTGGGTTTGATCCGCTCGGTGACGAACTGGCGCACCGCGTCGCGGATGGCCACCTCTTCCTCACCGAGTAGGGACTCCGTCGCGAACAACCCCAGCGGGGTGGACACTCGTGCACCAGCCATGGTCCTTGCCTCCAGCGGCAGCGATAAACCGAACAGTGTTCGGTAGCAAACCACACACTGTATGGTGATGCAACCCCCGCACACCGCAGCGGGGAACGACGCCGCGGCCACGGCAGAGACCGCGGCGGGGGAGAGGAACGGACCCATGGCCCGGGCCCGCGCCCCCCGGCTCAGCGAGGACCGGAT
>CALKWS010000206.1 GCA_938004115.1 uncultured Ruaniaceae bacterium | reverse complement strand
CCGCCGTACAGGGCGAGGTGCGGGTCATGGTCCCGGACCTCCTGCTGCCGGGGTTGTGCGCCGGGAGGGATGTAGGGCGGGTTGGCGGCCACGACGTCCACGCGGCCCCGGTGCTCCTCCAGCAGATCGGCGGCGCGGACGTCAGCGTGGATCGCCCGGACCTGCAGTCCCAGCTCGTGGGCGTTCCGGCGGGTGAGCTCCACCGCGGCCGGGTTCGCGTCCACGGCCAGCACGACGGCGCCGGGCACCTCCCGGGCGACCGACAGCGCGATCGGGCCCGCGCCGCAGCACAGGTCCACCACCAGCGGGTCCCGGCCGCGTTGCTGCACCGCCCGGGCGGCCTCGATCGCGTGCTCGGTCACCACTTCGGTCTCCGGACGCGGGATGAAGACGCCCGGCTGCACCCGCAGCCGCAGGTGCCGGAAATGGGCGTAGCCGGTGATGAGTTGGAGGGGTTCGCGCCGGGCGCGCCGTTCGACGACGGCGGCGTAGCGTGCGGCGAAGTCGGCCGGCACCGGAGGCGGCATCGCGGGAATCAGCTGTGGCACTCCGAGCACGAAGGCCGCCAGTTCCCGTGCGTCATGACCCGGACTGGGGACACCCGCCGCGGCAAGTGCGTGGGTCGCGGCGTCGATCAGGCGCCGCAGGTCCGCCCCGGGGACCGCGTGCTCAACCGGTGGCACCGGCGATCCGCTCCGCCTCATCCATCGTCATCGCCGACTCGATCAACGCGCCCAGATCCCCGTCCAGCACCTGGTCCAGGTTGTAGGCCTTGTACCCGGTGCGGTGATCGGCCACCCGGTTCTCCGGGAAGTTGTAGGTGCGGATCCGCTCGCTGCGGTCCACGGTGCGCACCTGGGACCGCCGCGTCTCGGCCTCCTCCGCGGCGGCCGCTTCGGCGCGGGCCGCCAGTAGCCGGGCGCGCAGCACCCGCATGGCCGCCTCCCGGTTCTGCAACTGGGACTTCTCGTTCTGCATCGACACCACGATCCCGGTCGGTTCGTGGGTGATGCGCACCGCCGAGTCGGTGGTGTTCACGCTCTGGCCTCCCGGCCCGGAGGACCGGTAGACGTCGATGCGTAGATCGTTGGGGTTGATCTCCACCTCACCGGGATCGTCGGCCTCCGGTAGCACCAGCACACCGGCGGCCGAGGTGTGGATGCGTCCGGAGGACTCGGTCACCGGGATCCGTTGCACCCGGTGCACCCCGCCCTCGTACTTCAGGTGCGCCCATACCCCCTCGGCCGGGTCGGTCGACCGGGATTTGATCGCGACCGAGGCGTCCTTCACCCCGCCCAGGTCCGACGGCGTGGTGTCCAGTACCTGCGTGGACCATCCCTGCCGCTCGGCGAACCGCAAATACATGCGCAGCAGGTCGCCGGCGAACAGCGCCGACTCCTCACCACCCGCGCCCGCCTTGACCTGCAGGATCACGTCGCGCCCGTCGTCGGGATCACGCGGGATGAGCACCGCGCGCAGACGCTCGGCGGCCGCGGACTCCGCCTGTTCCAGGGATTCCACCTCGGCGGCGAACTCGGCGTCGTCGGCGCCGAGTTCCCGGGCCGCCTGTGCGTCGTCCCGGGCGCTGGCCCACTCCTGGTAGGCCGCCACGACCTTGCCGAGCTCGGCGTACCGCCGGCCCAGGGCCCGGGACCGGGCGGCGTCGGCGTGCACCTCGGGGTCGGCAAGGTCGGCCTCGATGCGCCGGTACTCCTCGAGCAGACTCTGGACGCCGTCGAACTCACTCATCGATGGCAGTCTCTCACCGCCGGCGCCGGGGCGGACACCGGTGTGCCTGGCCGCTGCGGTGAGGCGGGTTGCCGCACGCTCAGGAACCCTTACCGTTCAGGTCCCTCCCGATCGCCGCGATGGACTTGTTCACCGCCAGCAGGAACTCGGCGTTGGTCGAGGTTCCGCGCATCCGGGTCAGGAGCGTCTCCAGGGCCTGCTGCGGGTCCACCCCGGCCAGGGCCCGGCGCAGCTTCCAGACCACCTGCAGCTCGGCCTCGTCCACCAGCAGTTCCTCCCGGCGGGTGGAGGAGGCGCCCACGTCCACGGCGGGGAAGATCCGCTTGTCCGCCAGGTGGCGGCTGAGCCGCAGTTCCATGTTGCCGGTGCCCTTGAACTCCTCGAAGATCACCTCGTCCATCTTCGAGCCGGT
>CALKWS010000205.1 GCA_938004115.1 uncultured Ruaniaceae bacterium | reverse complement strand
ACCCGCGGGCGCATCATCGAACCGGATGACGACGGACTGATGCGGTACGTCTTCAGCCACGATGTGGTGCGCATGGTGCTGCAGGAGGCACTCCCGCCGTCGGAACGGGCGCGACTGCACGGCCGGATCGCGGCGGCGATCAAGACCAGGCACGCGGCGGTGTTGGATGACGTCCACCTCGAACTGGCCCACCACTACCGGCTCTCCGATGACCCGCAAGCGGCGCTGCACGCGGCCGAGCACCTGCACCTGGCGGGCCGGGACGCGCTGATGCGAGGAGCGTCGGCCGACGCCGAGACGCACTTCACCGAGGCACTGGATCTCCTCGGGTCACGCGCGGAGGCCGCACAGCGGTGTGATCTGCTCACCGGGCTCGGCGAGGCCCAGTTGCGGTGCGGACGGCCGGAGTACCGCGAGAGCCTGTTGGAGGCTACGCATCTGGCGACCACGCTCGCCGACCCCGGCCGGCTGGCCACGGCAGTGCTGCTGAACAGCCGCGGCTGGTGGTCCTCGACCGCTGATGTGGACCATGATCGGGTGGCCGGTATCGAGGCTGCCCTGGCGATGTGCGATCCGGACAACCTCAGCGTGCGGGCGCGGCTGCTGGCGGCATGGTCACTGGAGAACGTGCGCGACCCGGCCAGCCGCACCCTGGTGCTCGAGCGCGGCGCGCACGCGGTGGACCTGGCTGAACAAAGCGGTGACAGCCACGCATTGGCCACCGCGCTGGCGAACCGGTACGCCGCCACCTATGCCCTGTTCGAGGACCCCTTCGAGTGCGTGCGCATCAGCGACCGGCTGCTGGGTATCGCGAACAAGAGCGGAGACCGCAGGCTGCGGCTCAGCGCGGCCCTGTGCGTGGCCCAGGCGAACATGCGGTTCGGGCAGTTCACGATTGCCGACCGGTACACCATGCAGGCGGCTCAACTGGCCGAGGCGCTCGAGCACCCGCCGCGCCTGTGGCTGGTGCGCGGCTGGCAGGCGATGCGTGCGGCGATGCGCGGACGGCTGCAGGAAGCCGAGGAACTGGCGCTGGCCACCTTCGACCTGGGCAGGCGCACGGACCAGGCGGATGCGGCCACATGGTTCGCCGGTCAACTCTTCACCCTGCGGATGGCCCAGGGCCGCCTGCCGGAGATCCTCACCGAGGTGGGCGAGCAGGTGGCGGCGGTGGCGGACTCGATCCCCGCGTGGCGCACCGCGATGGGTCTGGCGCTCGCACGGTCCGACCGGCGTGCGGAGGCCGAGGCAATCCTGGACCAGTTCGCCGGCGGCGGCCTGGAGCAACTCCCGCGCGACATCCTGTGGTTGAACGCGCTCACCTACCTGAGCATGACGACGGAGGCGCTCGGCCGCGCCGACGTGGCGGGTGACTTGTACCGCACCCTACTGCCCTACAGCGGCATGGTGGCCACGAACGGCACGATCGACGCCGGCCCGGTGGACCTGCAACTGGGCGTCCTGGCGCAGATGATCGGGGAGGCCGAACTCGCCGAGGAGCACTTGCACGCCGCCGGCGTGCTCTGCCGGCGCATCGACGCCCGGGTCTGGCTCGAGCAGGTGCAACAACGCCGTGGCGTGCACTCCTCCGGTGCCGCCGGGGGGTAGCGGCGTGCGGCCGGACCGTGGCGACGAACCTGCACAGTAACTCCGCTGGCTGCTCTGGTGCGCGTGAGCGGCGTGTGAGCCCGGTCTGCCACAGTGTCACCGGCGGGAGGCGCCCCGTGGCGGCACGCAGATGGCAGTCACATCAGGTCACCCGCACCAGGATCTGGGGGACGGGAGCCTTGGGCCGGTTTGCGAGGGCAGCAGCCGGCCCGAGGCGTGCCCCGAGGTCTGGTGGGGATCTTCCGACCGTGGACCCGCACGCTCAGGCAGGGCCGGGGCGCGGCCACGGGTGTGCCGGCGCTCGTGATCACGGCTGTGCCGGGCGCTCGTTGTGCGCCGAGGCACGCGGACGCACAATAGGTAACCCGAACGCAGGAGATGGAAGGGATACCGACGATGAAGTCCCGTGCGATGAAGTCTCGTGGTAAGCAGAAGCGCGGCTGGAAGGACATGGAGCCGGAGCAGCGTAAGACGGCCAGCGTGCTCGGTCTGGTGCAGGTGGCCCTGGCGATCTCCGCGTGGGTGGATCTGATCCGGCGCCCGGCCGATCAGGTCAACGGCCGGAAAGGGGTGTGGGCCGCGGTGATCGCGATCAACTTCATCGGCCCGATCGCCTACTTCACCAAGGGCCGCCGCAAGGACTGACCCGCGCCGGGACTGAGCCCGCGCCTCCCCGGTGAGTCAGTCGCACCCGGCCGGACGCGGGACTGTGTTGCGCCGTCGTCGTGCGGGACGCGGGAGTGCTGCGCCGTCGTCGGGCGGGACGCGGGACTGTGTTGCGCCGTCGTCGGGCTTGTGCCGGTTGCGCGCGACCGCCGGGGTCAGTCGCCCTTGACGTTGATGATCTGGCGCAGCACGTGGTCCACCTCGACCAGGTCCTCGGCGTCTGCCATCACCACGTCGATGTCCTTGTACGCATCGGGGATCTCATCGATGAAGGCGGCGCTGTCACGCCACTCGATGCCTGCCATCCGCTCGCGCAGGTCGTCCTGGGTGAAGGTCTGGCGGGCCTTGCGCCGGGAGTAGGTGCGCCCGGCGCCGTGCGGGGCCGAGCACAACGACATCTCGTTGCCCTTGCCGGTGACCACGTAGGAGGCCGCGCCCATCGAGCCGGGGATCAGCCCGCGCACGCCCCGGTGGGCGGCGATCGCGCCCTTGCGGGAGACGAGCAACTCCTGCCCGAAGTGCGTCTCGGTGGCGGTGTAGTTGTGGTGGCAGTTCACTTCCTCGGCCCGTTGCGCGTCCTCCCCCATGAATCGTCCGAGTTGGTCGACCAGCCGGTCCATCATGACTTCTCGGTTCAACCGGGCGAACTCCTGGGCCCAGTGCAGGTGGTTCAGGTACGGCTGGTAGTAGTGGTCGCTCACCTCCAGGTGCGCCAGGTTGTCATCGGGAAGGTCCGGGCTCCGCTTGACGGCGTACTTCTTGGCCTGCCTGATGTAGCGCTGGGCGATCTTGTTGCCCACCCCGCGGCTACCGGAGTGCAGGAACGTCCACACCCGGCCGCTCTCGTCGACGGTGACCTCGATGAAGTGATTGCCTCCGCCGAGCGATCCCAGTTGCACCCGCCAGTTCTTCGCGAAGTCCTCGGGCACCACGTCCAGTTCCCCGGCCAGGCGCTCCAACTCGGCCACCCGCGGCTCGGCCTCCTCGCGGACCTTGCGGTTGTACCGGCCGGGGCTGAGCGGGATGGACCGTTCGATCGCCTCCCGCAGCCGTGACAGCGGTTGGGGTCTGGAGCGCATCTGGTCCTCGGTGAACTGGGTGCGCACCGCGACCATGCCGCAGCCGATGTCCACCCCCACGGC
>CALKWS010000204.1 GCA_938004115.1 uncultured Ruaniaceae bacterium | reverse complement strand
CGCTCTACCCGCGCCAAGATAGCGCGCAAGTTATCCCCGAGAATCGCTCGACGGGCCCCTTCAGATAGTTCAGAAACGTACCTGATCGTCTGGTCGAATGATTCGGAACTGAGTACCACCGGGTAATCCGATCCCCACACTATTCGCTCGGCACCGAAATTCTCGAGCACCATGGCCAACGCTTCATCGGCGTCCAGCAGACCGCTGAAGGCGTAGAACCCGCTCGCCTTGACGACGACGTTGGCGTTCTCCTGCATCGCGCCGAGATCCCGCAACCCCTGAATCGCCTCATGTTCGGAGCCTGCGCCCTTGGCCGGCAGTCCGAAATGGCTGATCAGCGCGTGCAGGCCCGGCTGGTCGTCCAGCGCCGCGCGCAGCGCGGGATAGACCGCCGGGGCAGCGTTCAAACTCATGACTGCACGTCGTTCGGCAAGCACCGGCCCGACCTTACGGATCAGGTCAGCCAGTGATTCCGCATCATTTTCTTCGACCGCGTAGACGCTCACGCCATAGAACCCCGCGTCCAGCCATTCTTGCGCTTCGGAGTGTGTGGCAGAATGATGCAGATAGGCTAATGGCTTGATCCAGGAATGGCGTCGCGCCATTCGTTCGAGATATGCGTTGTTTCCTTCGTACGCAGCCTCCCCCTCATAACCGACTACCAGGGCTGTGTCGATACCGACACGTTGTCGGAGTTTTTCGTATTCGGATAATTCGTCACCGCCTGCTGGGCTATGCCCTTCGGGCCCGACGAATCCATGGGCGAACAGATGGATATGGCTATCGGCTAGCGCCTGGTCGGTAACCATGAAGAACTCCTAGCGATTCGAGTGGACGGGATGCCGCTGGGCTTGATGTACAGAATAGCCTGAGCGACTCGCTTGCGGGCACCGCCTAACATGGCGGTTGTCCACCTTATGCGCGTGCGCAACTTCCGATAGTGTGTCCACATCCACACGGTGAGACGAGGTGCCATGAGCAGTTCCGTGACAGAATGCTTCCTTTATATCCTCAAACCCGGCAGCGCCGCCCGCTACGACGAACTCCACGCGAACGTCTGGCCCGAGGTTCAGGAGGACCTGCGCGCCTCCGGGTATCTGCGCTATGACATTTACCGTTGGAGCGATCTGGTCATCACCGTGACCGAGCAAGACCGGCATCGGACGCCGAGTCCGGTGTCCGAGCAGGTACAGGAGCGGGTAGACCGGTGGGGAAACCTCATGGCGCCCCTGTTCATCGCCTCCACCGACCGTGACGGGAACCTCCTGCGCGCAGCCCCCGTCTTCAGTCTGTTTCATCAAGGAGAACATCAATGAATGGCTTGGCAGATCGCCGTTTCCTCGTCTGTGGGGCTGGCTCCGGGATCGGGGAGGCCACGGCCCACTTCCTTGCCGAGCAAGGAGCGCGGGTCGTCGCGGCCGACCTAGATGGCGACGCCGCCGCCCGGGTGGCGCAGGAGATCAGCAGCGGTGAGTCGTTCGCCTACGACCAGAGCGACCCCGCTTCGGTGGAGGCGTTCTTCGAGGCCGCGGCTGGGGCGGGCCCGATCCACGGGGTGGCGATTGTGGCCGGGGCGCATCCGGGCAAGATCCCGCTGCAGGACATCGACCCGCAGTTGTTCCGCAGAATCCACGACGTGAACGCCCTGGGCGTGCTGACGATGCTGCAGAACGCCACCCGACGGTTGGTCCGCGACGGCCGCTCGGCCATCGTAGTCACCAGTTCAGTTGCGGGCATCCGACCGGTAGCACAGGATGCGATCTACGCTTCGTCCAAGGCGGCCGCGCAAGCGATCGTGCGTTCGGCAGCCCTGGAGTACGCGCACGAGGGCATCCGGATCAACTCGGTCCTTCCAGGTTCAGTGATCACCCCGCTGGCGATCTCTCAGTCTTCGGAGGCGCAGATCCACGAAGTCGCAGCCCGCACCCTGCCGATCGGGCGGCCCAGTGAATCCAGGGAGATCGCCAGTACCATCGCGTTCCTTCTGTCCGACGATGCCTCGAGCATCACGGCCATCGAGTTGGTCGTCGACGGAGGCCTCGCAGCCACCGGCCCGCAGTGACTTCATTCCACCGCGCTCCGTGGTGTTAGGAAGCCGCTCCGTATTCCTGGACGACCACCAACCGTCCGGGACCGCCGATCGCTTCATAGAAGTGGGGTTGGTCGGCCCGGAACCTGATCAGGTCCCCCACGCCGAGTTCGGCCGAGTTCTCCTCGGTGCCCACGGCGACCGTGCCCTGCACGCACACCACGCGTTCGACGACTCCCGGGGCGTTCCCGCGAGAATCACGGCGCGCCCCCTCGGCCAGGGTGACCACGGCAACCTCGATCTCGCCATCGGCCCGCCACCCGGTGAGGATCTTGGCGATGTGGCCGACGTCGTCGGACTCCATGGTGGGCGCGTCCGCGTAGCGCCGAACCTCCAAATCCCCATTGGATCCCGAATCGGTGAAGAGCGCCCCGAGCGGGACGTTCAGCGTCTTCGCGATTGCCCACAGCGTATCGAGCGACGGGTTGCCCAGCCCCCGTTCCAGTTCAGAGACCGTCGACTTCGAGATCTCGGCCGCACGAGCGAGCGCCGAGACCGACAACTGCCGTCGCAACCGCCACTTCTGCAAGTTACTACTCAGTGGGGGGCCTTCTTCATTCATCGCTCCCACGCTCCGGCGTAAGGACCGCTACTCACTCCTACTTTCCTCCTCATGCTGATCCACGCCGCCCACATGCGATGGGCCCACACTGGCGACGTATGGCTCAGCCGAGGCTATCGCGGGCCGCTTCGGGCCGCCGGAAAGTCGCCGCAGGAGCAGGTCGCGTCCCACCGCGGTGATCAGCACCAGACCTTCGACCACGTTTTGCCAGAAGGTCTGGACACCGAGGAGGTTCAGTCCGTTGCCGAGCACACCGACGATCAGGGCGCCGACGAGGGTGCCGGTGACTCGACCCTCCCCACCGGCCAGGCTCGTGCCACCGAG
>CALKWS010000203.1 GCA_938004115.1 uncultured Ruaniaceae bacterium | reverse complement strand
TACTCCGTCGACTCCAGGCACGCCCCGAGTTGCACATCCATCTCGTGCACGTCGACCGCGACCGTGGTGTCGCCCGCCGCGACCTCCCCGTCGGAGTCATCGAGGAGCACCAGCGCGGTGACCGCCAGCACCGCCAGCACCGCCACGGCGGCGATCCCGCCGATGAGTAGGCGCCGGCCGCCCTGGCCGGCCCGGCCCGCTCGGGTTGGCATCCTCATGCCACGAACCCTAGGCCCAACCGACCTGCCGGGGCCACGAGCCGGGTTAGGGTGTGCACGTCCCCTGGCGGAGGTTGCGCTGATGTCCGATCGGCTCATGGGCAGGAGTGCCTATGAGGTGCTCGGCGTGCCCCCGGACGCCTCCGAGGAGGACCTCAAGCGTGCCTACCGCCGGCGGATGCGCCAGACGCATCCCGACCTGGGCGGGGACCCGGAGGTGTTCCTCCTGGTGCAAGAGGCGTGGGCGCAGGTGGCCACCGCCCAGTTGCGCACCGAGCATGATCGACGACGACGCAGCGCACCGGCCGACGACGACGATGAGCGGGTCTGGACCTCCGGCCGCCCGGACCGGCGCGGCCGGGCACAGACGTGGGGCTCATCCCGGGCCGCCCGCCCCCGGGCCCGCTCCTACGGTCACCCGGGAGGATGGTCCCGGGAGCGCTATCTGGACCTGATCCGGGAGTGGGCCGGACGCGGCATCGAGTTGCCGGACCCGTACGAGCCCGCCCTGGTGCGTCGAGCCCCTCGGGAACTGCGACTGCTGCTCGCCGACGCCATCGCCGAGGAAGCCACCGCCACCGCCCTGGGCGCCCTGGGGTCGGCGTTCACGCTGTGGCACGACGTAGCCACCACGAGTCCCGCGCGGAGCGGCGGCCGGGACGTGGGCGCGAGCAAGATCGACCACGTGGTGCTGGGACCCTCCGGCCTGTTCGCGATCCAGTCGGAGGACTACGGCGCCCCGGTGGCAGTGGGTTCCCGGGACCTGCTGATCGAGGGCGATCCGGCAGCACGCCCGATGAAGGACCTCATCAGCCGGACCAAGGCGGTGCGCGGATGGGGCGTGCGGTTCACCGCGGCGATCATCGTGCTGCCCGATGAGCACCTGGAGACCGACCGGGCCATGGTGGGCCGGCCCCGGCGCCCGCTACGGCTGGCCGTTCGCCGGTCCGCGGTCGCCGCCGCGGTCCGCACCGGAGTCCCGGGTCACGGGGGCGTGGACGCCGAGGTGCTCTTCGACTGGCGTACCCGCCTGCAGCGGGCGATCCGGTTCGTCTGAGCCACTCACTGGTTCAGCAGGTCACCCTCGAACGGCCCGGCGGCACCCCGGGCCAGGCACAGCACCCTGGTGTTGCCCTCCTGCCACCCCTCCTCCGAGGGGATCAGGTACCAGGGGCTCACCTGCACCTCGCCGGTCGGCAGGGCGGTCACGTCCTCGGTGCAGGTGTCGTGCGCCTGCTCCTCCAGCGCCTGCGCCCCGGGATAGGACCCGTCGAGCACGTGCGCGGAGATCACCTGGGCGATGTGGCTCTGCTCGCACGGCACCACCCGGACGTCGCCCACCGGCCTGTCCGGCGGGAGGTTGAGGATGCAGTTGCCCTCCGCGAGCGTGGCCGAGGCGATCGTGCGCGGTTCGGTGACGTCCCCGGCCTCGGGCTGTTCGGTGAGCCGGTCGAAGGTGCCGGTCAGCGCGAGGGTGATGATGGTCAGGATCCACCCGATCGTGAACAGCGCACTGACGATCACGGCGCTCCACGCCAGTGCCGGGCTGCGCCGTCGTCCTCCCCGCACCCGGGGCAGCGCGAGCAGCCCCAGGATCAGCCCCGGCAGCCCCAGCACCGCCGTCACCAGGCCGGCCACGGCCAACGGCTCCACCTTGGCTTTGGGCATCTGCGGGAAGGTGAACTGGCCGTACCCGCCCTGCGGGCCGTACCCGGGCGCGGGCGGCTCGGGCGCCGGCGGGGGCCGGTGACCGTAGGGACTCTGACCCGGGGGCGGGCTCGGTTGGGCCGGGACCGGGGAGGGCACCGGAACCGGTGGTGCGTCCGGGGGTGCCTCGTGGCGCCGCGGGCCTCGCGGCGGGGGGTGCGACGGGGGATCCCACGGCGACTGGCCACCCGGCGGCGTGCCCCCGGGCGGGCCGGGCGGGGCCGGTGGTTCGGTCATGCCGTCAGCCTCATCCCCTCAGCCTAGACATGGCCGCATCGGGCGGGTTCACGCCGGGTCGGCCAGTTCGACCACGACCGGCACATGGTCCGAGGGGCCCTTGCCCTTGCGTTCGTTGCGGTCGATCGCCGCGCCGGCCACCCGGGCGGCCAGCGCGGGGGAGGCCAGCACGAAGTCGATCCGCATGCCCTCGTTGCGCGGGAACCGCAGCTGCTTGTAATCCCAATAGGTGTAGGCACCCGGGGTGTGGGCGCGGGTGACCTCGGCGAAACCGGCCTCCTCCAAAGCCGCGAAGGCGCCCCGTTCCGGCTCGGACACGTGGGTAGCCTGTTCGAACACGCTCATGTCCCACACGTCCTCATCCAGCGGGGCGATATTGAAGTCCCCCATCAGCGCGACCTGGGCCGCGGGATCCTCGGTCAGCCACGACTCGGCCTGGTCCCGCAGCGCCTTGAGCCACTCGAGCTTGTACAGGTAGTGCGGATCCACCAGGGTGCGGCCGTTGGGCACGTACAGACTCCATACCCGCACCCCACCGCAGGTGGCACCGATGGCACGCGCCTCGGCCACCGGTGGATCCCCCCACTTCGGCTGCCCGGCGAAGGCGGTCTGCACCTCGGTCAGGCCCACCTTGGAGGCGATCGCCACCCCGTTCCACTGGCTCAGTCCGTGATGGGCCACCTCGTAGCCGATCGCCTCGAACGGCAGCACCGGGAACTTCTCGTCGGAGACCTTGGTCTCCTGGATCGCGAGCACATCCACATCGGTCCGTTGTAGCCAGTCGGTGACCCGGTCCAACCGGGCGCGGATGGAGTTCACGTTCCAGGTGGCGATCCTCATGGGGCTCAACCGTAGTCGCCCCCGGGCGATACCCTGGAGCCCGTGACCACCACGCCGTTGGACGACGCCCCGTTGCACCGCCTGAAGGACCTGATCCGCGATCTGGCGGTGGTCCGGGGGGAGGTCACCCTCTCCAGCGGCCGGATGGCCGACTACTACGTGGACCTGCGCCGCGTGACGCTGCATCACGAGGCGGCACCGCTGATCGGGCACCTGTTGCTGGACCGGCTCGAGGAGTCCGGGATGGGCGTGGCCGATGCGGATGCCGTGGGTGGTCCCACGATGGGCGCCGACCCTGTGGTCAGCGCGGTGCAGCACGCCGCCGCCAGCCGCGGGCTGGCCCTGGACGCGTTCCTGGTGCGCAAGGAGGCGAAGAGCCACGGGATGCGCCGGCAGGTGGAGGGACCGGAGATCGCCGGCCGCCGGGTGGTGATCCTGGAGGACACCTCCACCACCGGCGGCAGCCCGCTGTTCGCCGCGCGGGTGGCGCAGGACCACGGGGCCCAGGTGGTGGGCATCGCCACCATCGTCGACCGGGACACCGGCGCACGGGAAGCCATCGAGGACGCCGGGTTCAGGTACGTCTGGCTGCTCTCCGCCGAGGACCTCGGCCTGTCGGAGTGAGTCCGGGAGTGTGATCCGGCACCGCGGTGGCCGCGCGACGTCGTCGGCCGCGTAGCGCGTGCCCGCTACACTCGCACTGTCGACCGATCAGGGCGATGCCACAAAGCCGGAGTCTGTCCCGGTGGGGGGTTCGCAGGAAGGTGGAAAGCACGGTGGAAGTAGTACTCGTGCTGCTGTTCGTCATCGTCGTGGTCCTCGTGGTGTGGGCGATCGCGATGTACAACCGGCTGGTCCGGTTGCGCAACCTGGTGCAGGAGGCGTGGCGGCAGATCGACGTCGAGTTGCACCGGCGCTACGACCTGATCCCGAACCTGGTGGAAACGGTCAAGGGTTACGCGGCCCATGAACGGTCGGTGTTCGAGGAGGTCACCCAGGCCAGGGCACGGGCCGCCACCCCGGGGGCCACCCCCGCCCAGCAGGCCCAGCACGAGGACTTCCTGTCCGCCGCGCTGGGCCGGTTGTTCGCGGTGGCGGAGAACTACCCGCAGCTGCGGGCCGCCGAATCGTTCGTGCAACTGCAGCAGGAACTGACCAACACCGAGGACCGCATCGCCGCCGGGCGGCGCTTCTACAACGCCAACGTGCGCCGGATGAACACCAAGGTGGAGGTGTTCCCCTCCAACCTCATCGCGAACATCTTCAACTTCCAGCGCGCGGAGTACTTCGAGGCGAACGACGCTCAGGTACGCAGCACCCCGAACGTGTCCTTCGCCGATGCCCAGGGCAACGTGCGCGGTTACGGTCCCAGCCAGACGCCGCCCCCGCAAGGTTCACCGCAGCCGTCCCACGGCGGTCAGCCCGGGGGGTTCCAGCCCGGGCAGGGCGG
>CALKWS010000202.1 GCA_938004115.1 uncultured Ruaniaceae bacterium | reverse complement strand
AGATCGGGGTGGACCTGCAGATCCTGCGGGCCGACGCCGGCACCTACGCCCAGGCGATCCTGGACCCCGAGCAGGTGCAGCTGTACCACTCGATGGTGGCCCGGGCGGACCTGGACGTGATCAAGTCCCAGTTCCACTCCCAGAACCGCAACGCCCTGCTGAACCGCGTGGGCGAAGAACCGGTGCTGGACGAGGAGATCGAGGGGCTGCTGGACGCCGTGGCCTCCGAACCGGACCCGGACGAGCGCATCGCCCTCACCCAGGAGGTGCAGACCTACCTGGCCGAGAACGCCTACGTGATCCCGCTGTTCGAGGAACCCCAGGTGTACGGCGCCGGCACCCACGTGCAGGACTTCGGGTGGGAGTCGGTGGCCCGGCCCAGCTGGTACCAGACCTGGCTGGCCGAGTAGGGCGACCGATGCATTACCTACTGTCCCGGCTCGGGCAGGCCGCCACCGTGCTGCTGGTGGCGTTCACCGCCGCCTTCCTGTTGCTGCAGGCGATGCCCGCCGATGCGCTGATGATCCGGTTCGAGAGCCCCGAACTAGGGCTGTCCCCGGACCAGATCGCCGAGTTGCGCATCGCGTACGGCGTGGACGCGCCGCTGCACGTGCAGTACTGGCACTCCCTGTCCGGGGTGCTGCGCGGGGACCTGGGGTACTCCATCGAATCGGGCACCGCGGTGAGCACCATCCTGGCCGACGCCCTGCCGCGCACCCTGACCCTGGCGGGGTTGAGCCTGGTGCTGGCGGTGCTGGTGGCCTTCGCGATCGCCTTCGCCGCGAGCCTGAGCCGGTTCACCTGGCTGCGGTCCGCGCTGCGGGCGGCCCCGTCGCTGTTCGTGTCCGTGCCGGTGTTCTGGTTGGGCATCGTGCTCATCCAGATCTTCTCCTTCCGACTGGGCTGGGTGCCGGTGATCAACCCCGGCCCGGTGGAAGGGCTGATCCTGCCGGTGCTCACCCTGGCGGTGCCGATCAGCGCCCCGCTGGCGCAGGTGCTGGTGCGGTCCATGGACGCCGTGAGCCTGCAACCGTTCGTCGTCGTGACCAGGGCGAAGGGCGCCAGTGAACTGTGGACCCAGTGGCATGCGGTGCTGCGCAACGCCGTACTGCCCACGATGACGATGGCCGGGGTGCTGTTCGGCGAACTCATCGCCGGGGCGGTGGTCACCGAAACCGTCTTCGCCCGCGCCGGCATCGGCCGTATCACCGAACAGGCGGTGCGCACCCAGGACATCCCGGTGCTGCAGGGCGTGGTGCTCATGGCCGCCGCGGTGTTCGTGGCGATCAACCTCACCGTGGACCTGCTCTACCCCCGGGTGGACCCCCGACTGCGCGGAAAGGTGGCGGCGACCCGATGAGCAACCTGCAAACCCTCGACCCACCCGCGGCCGCGGCCACCGAGGGGCCCGGCGCCGCACGCTCGGTACCGGCCCGCCGGCGGCTGCCGCGCACGGCAGGGAGGGCACGACGGCGCAACTCGCGCGCCGCGTTCATCCTCCCCGGGGCGGTGCTCGTGCTGGTGGTGGCCTGGGCGCTGCTGCCCGGGGTGTTCGCACCGGCCGACCCGATCGCCGGGAACGCCGCGGTGGCGCTGTCCCCGCCGAGCGCCGAGCACTGGTTCGGCACCGACGCCACCGGCCGGGACGTGTTCAGCCGGGTGGTGCACGGGTCCATCCACTCCCTGTCCGGGGCGCTGCTGGCGGTCACCGTGGGCCTGGTGGTGGGCTCCACGCTGGGGATCATCGCCGGCTCCGCCGGGCGGATCGTGGACGACGTGATCATGCGGGTGGTGGACGTGCTGCTGGCGATCCCCTCGCTGCTGCTGTCCCTGAGCGTGATCATCCTGCTCGGCTTCGGCACGCTGCAGGCGGCGCTCGCCGTGGGGGTTGCCTCAATCGCCGCGTTCGCCAGGTTGGCCCGCTCGGAGGTGGTGCGGGTGCGTCGCAGCGACTACGTGGAAGCCGCCTTCGGCTCCGGCGCCACGTTCTTCCAGGTGCTGCGCCGGCACATCCTGCCCAACTCCACCACCGCGGTGCTCGCCCTGGCCGCGCTGCAGTTCGGCACCGCGATCCTGGCGATCTCCACCCTCGGGTTCCTCGGCTACGGGGCGCCGCCCCCCACCCCCGAGTGGGGGCTGATGGTGGCCGAGGGCCGCGATTACCTGGCCACCGCCTGGTGGCTGACCACCCTGCCCGGGCTGGTGGTGGTGGCCGTGGTGCTCTCGGCCAACCGGATCTCGGCCCTGATCGGCAGGAACCAGTGAGCGCCGCGCAGGCTGCGTCCACCGGAACGGCGCTGGTGCGCGTACGGGACCTGTCGGTGACCTACCAGGGCACCTCCGGTGCGGTGCCGGCGGTCCGGCAGGTGAGTTTCGACGTCGAACCCGGCGCCGCGGTGGCACTGGTGGGGGAGTCCGGGTCGGGCAAGACCACCACGGTGCAGACGCTGCTCGGGCTGCTGGCCCACAACGGGCAGCGCACCGGCGGGCAGGTGGTGTTCGATGGGGCGGACATCACCGGCTGGTCCGGCAAGCAACTGCGCGCCGCGCTGGGCAAGCGCATCGGCTACGTCCCCCAGGACCCGAACAACTCCCTGAACCCGGTGCGCCGGGTGGGGGACAACCTGGCCGAGGTACTGCGGATCCACAAGTGGGGTGACCGGGCGGCGATCCGCGCCCGGGTGGTGGACCTGCTGGACCGGGTGGGCATCCCGGAGCCCGAACTGCGGGCCCGGCAGTACCCGCACGAGTTGTCCGGCGGGATGAAGCAACGGGTGCTGATCGCCGGCGCGATCGCCCTGGAACCGGAACTGATCATCGCCGATGAGGCCACCAGCGCCCTGGACGTGACGGTGCAGCGCCGAGTACTGGACCTGCTCGACGAACTACGGGCCGAGCTCGGGACCGCGATCCTGCTGGTGACCCACGACCTGGCCGTCGCCGCGGACCGGGCCGATGACGTCGTCGTGCTCAAGGACGGTGCGGTGCAGGAGGCCGGCCCCACCGCCACGGTGCTGTCCCATCCCGAGCACCCCTATACCCAGCAACTGCTCCGAGACGCCCCCGCGTTCGCCGTCGATGCTCCCGCACCTGCCGCGGCGCCGACAGCATCCGGGCGGCCCGACGTGGTGCAGGTGTCCGACCTGGTCAAGGAGTTCAGCCTCGGGCGCCGCCGCGAGCGGTTCCGGGCGGTGGACGGGGTCTCGTTCACGATCCCAGAGGGGACCACGCATGCGCTGGTGGGGGAGTCCGGGTCGGGTAAGACCACCACGGCGCGGATGGTGCTGGGCTTCGAGCAACCCACCTCCGGTGCGGTGACCGTGGCCAGGCAGCGGGTCGATGGCAAGCGGGGGCGGGCCTGGCGGGACCTGCGCGCCTCGATGCAGATGGTGTACCAGAACCCGTTCTCCTCCCTGGACCCGCGGCAGAGCATCGAGGAGATCCTCACCGAGCCGCTGCGCAACTTCAGCCTCGCCAGCGGGGCCGATCTGACCCGGCGGGTACGGGAGCAGATGGATCAGGTGGCCCTGCCGGCCGCGATGCTCGATCGGCGCCCGGCCGAGCTCTCCGGCGGGCAGCGGCAGCGGGTGGCGATCGCCCGCGCCCTGATCCTGCGGCCCCAGGTGGTGGTGCTGGATGAACCGGTGTCCGCGCTGGACGTGACCGTGCAGGCCCAGGTGCTGGAGCTGCTGTCCACCCTGCAGCAGGAACTCGGGGTGACATACCTGTTCATCTCCCACGACCTGGCCGTGGTGCGCCGCCTGGCACACACGGTGAGCGTGCTGCAGCACGGCAGGGTGGTGGAGTCCGGGCCGGTGCACCGGGTGTTCACCGACCCCCGCGAGCCGTACACCCAGGAATTGATCGCCGCGATCCCCGGCCAGGGGCGCGCGGCAGTGAGGACGTGACCATGCCCGGACCACCAGCACCGTACGGGGCCCGCTGGTAAGTCGGGCTCGCCGTCAATGCGCCGAGGCAATGTGCCGGCGCCTTCATCGCCGGTATCACACGCAATACCATGGAGTATGGCTATGACACTGCGGCTGACTGATGATGAGGCCGAGGCGCTTCGCCGCCGGGCACAGTTGGAAGCCCGGTCGATGCAAGAGGTGGCCCGGCAGGCCGTGCGGGAGTACATCGAGAACCACAGCCGCGCCGAGTTGCTCGATGAGGTGCTGGATGCTGAGTTGCCTCGCTACGCCCAAGCCCTGGAGCGCCTCGGGCAGTGATTTACCTGACGTTGGCCGAACTGCTCTACGTCGCCCAACGTGCAATCGACGCCGAGCCCCAAGTTCGCGACTACGGCCTGTTGGAATCGGCGCTGGCCAGGCCACAGACGAATGTGTTAGGCACCGAGGCCTACCCCGGCCTGGTTGAGAAAGCGGCCGCGCTGCTGCACTCTCTTGCCCGCAACCAGGGGCTGGTGGATGGGAACAAGCGCCTTGCCCTTGCCGCCACTATCGCGTTCCTCGGCCTGAATGGACGCCGGCTCACCCTCACCAACGACGAGGCATACGACCTGGTCATCGCCGTCGC
>CALKWS010000201.1 GCA_938004115.1 uncultured Ruaniaceae bacterium | reverse complement strand
CCCGGCACCAGCACCCCGCTCGCATCGACCACCCGCTCGGCCTCGGGGGCCGGGCCGGTTCCGGTCGCGGTGATGGTATTGCCGTGGATCGCCACCCACCCGTCCTGGGTCTGCACTCCCGCGGAGACCATCCGGGGGGCGCGCAGCACGACGTCGGCAATTCCTGCGGTCATGGCGCTCAACCTACACCGCGGCCCGGATCGGTTACGTCGGCGTCCCGGGCCGGTGCGGGGGCGCGGCGCTGGCGCTGACCCGGCGGTGGGGCAGGTCGGGGCGGGAGGCGATCAGCACCGCACCGTCCAGCGCAGCGCCGGCCGGGGCCGCCCAGTCCAGGTCGGTGGTGGCACGGGCCGCGGCGTGCCGGCGCATCCCTTCGCGGAAATGTGCCGGCCACTGCGCCAGCCCGCCGATGAAGCAGCACCGCACCGGGCCGTCCGGGCCGCCGGCCCGGTTCGCCGCGGCGGCGACGGTCGCCCCGAGTGCCAGTTGGGCACGGCTGAGGATGTCCGCGGCCGGCTCATCGCCGTCGCCGGCGGCGGCCAGCACCTGCGGGGCGAACGAGGCGAGCATCGGGATCGCGGCGGTGGCGTCCCCGACCCGCAGCGGCAGCGCGCGCAGGTCCCCGAAAGCCTGCTCGGCGCGGTACCGCAAGGTGGTGCGCGGGCCGCGTCCGTCCACGGCGCGGCAGGCGGCCAGCAGGCCCTCGCGTCCGATCCACCAGCCGCTGCCCTCATCGCCGAGCATCTGGCCCCACCCGTCCACCTGGACGAGGGCCCCGGTGGCGTCGAACGTGATGGCCACCGCCCCGGTGCCCACGGCCAGCACCACGCCGGCCTCCCCGGCCAGGGCCCCGGCGTGGGAGGTGACCGAGTCGGAGGTCACGAACGCCTGGGCGGTGAAGCGTTCGGCCAGCATCCGGGCCATCTGCTCGGCCGCGGCCGGTGCGGCTGCCACGCCGGCGGCACCCAGGCACACCGCGTCGAGCCCGTGGTCGGGCACCTGCCCGGCACCCAGCGCTCGGTCGATCGCCGCCATCGCCGAGGACGGACCGTCCGGGTGCGACATCCCCACCGCGCCGCTGCCCTGGCCGCGCCACTGCTCGCCGCCATCGGACCGCAGAACTCGGCATCCGGTCTTACCCAGGTCGATGGCCAGTACGTTCACAGCCCTCACCTCTAGCCGATCGCCAAGGTCCGGGGCAACCCCGCTGGCCGCTGCGGGCCGACGTCTTGCCCGCGCATACCCCTCCCCGGTACATTGGACCCATACCCCCCGGGGGTACCTAGGAGCGGGTCGCGCGAGGGCCCGCCCGGCAGGAGAGGATGGGGACCAGGATGAGTACCGACACCGACCGGCGCGAACTGGGCGTCCCGGCACGCCTGGGACTCTACGGCGCCATCCTGCTCGTGGTGTTCGCGGCGGCCTACGTCCTGGCCGGTGCGCTGGTACCGGACGAGACGGTGCAGCGCTGGACCGAGCACAGCGCCCCCGTCCCCGGCACCGTGTTCCAGACGAACGAAGAGGTGGCCGCATGACCGCGCCGCAACCGCAGGCCGAGCAGATCGAACTGCTCATCGGGGGCATGACGTGCGCTTCGTGTGCGATGCGGGTGGAGAAGCGGCTGAACAAGGTCGAGGGCGTCAGCGCCTCGGTGAACTACGCCACCGAGAAGGCCACGCTCACCACCACGGTGCCGATCGACCCGGCCGAACTGATCGAGGTGGTGGAGAAGAGCGGATACCGGGCCAGCCTGCCGCAGCCACCGGCGCAGGAGGACGACGGCGGGGGTCAGGCGGACGGCGCAGGGCCGGACGCCGCGGCGGAGGCCGAACTGGCCACGCTGCGGCACAAACTCATCGTGGCGGCCGTGCTGAGCGTGCCGGTGATCGCGATGGCGATGGCCCCGGCGCTGCAGTTCACCTACTGGCAATGGGCCTCGTTGACACTGGCAGCGCCGGTGGTGATCTGGGCCGGGTGGCCGTTCCACCGGGCGGCCTGGCTGAACCTGCGCCAGGGCGCGGCCACGATGGACACCCTGGTCTCACTGGGCACCCTCGCAGCACTGGCCTGGTCCGTCTACGCGTTGTTCCTCGGCACGGCCGGCGTGCCGGGGATGACCCATCCGTTCGAGTTCACCATCTCCCCCTCCGACGGCGCCTCGCACATCTACCTCGAGGTGAGCGCCGGGGTGATCACGTTCATGCTGCTGGGCCGCTATTTCGAGAAGCGCGCCAAACGCCGTGCCGGAGCCGCGCTGCGGGCGCTGCTGGACATGGGGGCCAAGGACGTCGCGGTACTGCGGGACGGGACGGAAGTGACCATTCCCGTGACGCAACTGCAGGTCGGTGAGCAGTTCGTGGTGCGTCCCGGGGAGAAGATCGCCACCGATGGGGTGGTGGTCTCCGGGGCCGCTGCGGTGGACGCCTCGATGCTCACCGGAGAGCCGGTGCCGGTGGAGGTGGCCGACGGCGATGAGGTCACCGGGGCGACGGTGAACACCAGCGGGCACCTGGTGGTGCGTGCCACCGCGGTGGGCGCGGACACCCAGTTGGCGCAGATGGCCGCGATGGTGGAACGGGCCCAGTCCGGTAAGGCACCGATCCAGCGCCTGGCCGACCGGATCTCGGCGGTGTTCGTCCCCGTCGCGATCGCGATCGCGGTGGCCACGCTCGGGGCCTGGCTCGGCGCCGGGTTCGGGGTTGCCGCGGCGATGACCGCGGCGGTGGCGGTGCTCATCATCGCCTGCCCCTGCGCCCTGGGCCTGGCCACCCCGACCGCGCTGTTGGTGGGCACCGGACGCGGGGCCCAGCTGGGCATCCTGATCAAGGGCCCGGAGGTGCTGGAGTCGACCCGCCGCAGCGACACGGTGGTGCTGGACAAGACGGGCACGGTGACCACCGGCACGATGACGCTGACGGAGACGATCACCACCGCCGGCACCCCGGCGCGCCAGGCGCTCGGTATCGCCGGCGCGGTGGAGGCCGGGTCCGAGCACCCGATCGCCCGGGCGATCACCCGCGCCGCCCGCGAGGCGATGGAACTGCCCCAGGTACGGGACTTCCAGAACGTGGCGGGCAAGGGCGTGCACGGCACGCTCCGGCGTACCGAGGAGGCCGGCGGCCCGGAACGTGTCCTGGTGGGCCGGCCGGAGTGGCTGGCGGAACAGGGCCTGGACCTGCCGGAGGATCTGCGCGAGCCGCTGGCAGGTGCCCGCTCCAGGGGACACACCGTGGTGGCCGCCGGGTGGGACGGCCGGGTGCGGGCGCTGTTCGTGGTGGCCGACGTGGTCAAGCCCAGCAGCGCCGAGGCGGTGGCACAGTTACGGGACCTGGGCCTGACCCCGGTACTGCTGACCGGTGACCACACCGCGGTGGCCGAGCAGGTAGCCCGCCAGGTGGGCATCGATGAGGTGATCGCCGAGGTGCTCCCGCAGGACAAGGTGGACGTGATCACCCGACTGCAGGAGCAGGGCCGGGTGGTGGCGATGGTCGGCGACGGGGTGAACGATGCGCCGGCACTGGCCCAGGCCGACCTGGGCATGGCGATGGGCACCGGCACCGACGTCGCGATGGAGGCCGCCGACATCACCCTGGTGCGCGGTGATCTGCGCGCCGCCGCGGATGCGATCCGGTTGTCCCGGCGCACGTTGGGGACGATCAAGTCCAACCTGTTCTGGGCCTTCGCGTACAACGTGGCGGCGATCCCGGTGGCGGCGTTCGGATTGCTGAACCCGATGCTGGCCGGGGCGGCGATGGCGCTGTCCAGCGTGTTCGTGGTGAGCAACAGCCTGCGGCTGCGCACGTTCAGCGCCCGCGCGGGCAAGTCCCCCGCCGCCGGGCCGCTGTCGCCGTCGCCGTCGTCAGCGACACCGGCCCGGCCGGTGGAGAGGAGCACCAAGTGACCGAGCCCGGCCACAGCCACGGCCACGGCGACCACGGCGGACCCGCCGGCCAGCACGCGGAGCAGAACCACACCGGTCAGGTGGACAACGAGCACGCTGAGCCCGACCACACCGGTCACGCCGGCCACGAGCACACCGGCCACGAGGCCCACCACGGCCACAGCCACATGGACCACGCGGACCACGGCGGGCACGACCACAGCGCGCACGTCGCCCAGTACCGGCGCCTGTTCTGGATCATGCTGCTGCTCAGCATCCCGGTCATCGCGCTGAACGAGATGTTCGCCCACATCCTCGGCTACTCCCTGCCCGAGGCCCCCTGGGTGCCCTGGGTCTCGCCCTTGCTGGGCACGGTCATCTTCATCTGGGGCGGGCGCCCGTTCCTCAGCGGGGCCAGGGACGAGATCAGGGCGCGCGCGCCGGGGATGATGCTGCTCATCTCCCTGGCCATCATCGTGGCGTTCGTCGCCTCCTGGGCCTCCACCCTCGGGCTCGTCGGCACCGAGTTGAACTTCTGGTGGGAACTGGCGCTGCTGGTGGTGGTGATGCTGCTGGGCCACTGGATCGAGATGCGGTCACTCGCCCAGACCACCTCCGCGCTGGACTCGCTCGCGGCGTTGCTGCCCGACGAGGCCGAACGCCTCGACGGGGAGGAGGTCGTGCGCGTGGCCCCGGCGGATCTGGTCCGGGGCGACGTGGTGCTGGTACGCCCCGGTGCGACGGTCCCCGCGGACGGCCGGATCGTGCAGGGGCGGGCGAACCTGGACGAGTCGATGATCACCGGCGAGTCGGTGCCGGTGGAGCGCGGCGAGGGCGATCAGGTGGTGGCCGGCACCGTGGCTACCGACTCCGGACTGCGGGTCCAGGTCACCGCCGTCGGTGAGCAGACCACCCTGGCCGGCATCAGCAGGCTGGTCAGCCAGGCCCAGTCCTCCTCATCCCGGGCGCAGCGGCTCGCCGACCGCGCCGCCGGGTGGTTGTTCTGGTACGCCCTCGGCGCGGCCGCGATCACCGCGCTGGTGTGGGGCGTGCTCGGTGTACCCGAGGCCGCCGTGGTGCGCACCGCGACCGTGCTGGTGATCGCCTGCCCGCACGCGCTGGGACTGGCGATCCCGCTGGTGGTATCGATCGCCACCGAACGGGCCGCCCGCGGCGGGATCCTGGTGACCGACCGCCTCGCGCTGGAGCAGATGCGCACCGTGGACGCCGTGCTGTTCGACAAGACCGGCACGCTGACCAAGGGCGAACCGGCGCTGACCGAGATCGCCCCGGCCCCGGGCTACACCCGGGAAGAGGTGCTGACGCTGGCCGCTGCGGCGGAGTCCGACAGTGAACACCCGCTGGCCAAGGCGATCAGGGGCGCGGCTCACGGGCACCAGGTCCCCAGGGCCGAGGATTTCACCTCCTCCCCCGCCGTGGGCGTGAGCGCCCTGGTCGACGGCCGCCGGGTGAGCGTGGGCGGGCCGTACCTGCTGGCCGAGCACGGCCAAGCGGAGATGGCCGCCACCGAGCCGTGGCGGCAGGAGGGGGCGATCATCCTGCACGTGCTGGTGGACGGGACGGTGATCGGTGCCCTGAAACTGGCCGACGAGATCCGTCCGGAGTCCTACGCTGCGGTCCGCGCCCTGCGCGACCAGGGCACCCAGGTGGTGATGATCACCGGAGACGCCCAGGCGGTGGCCTCGGCGGTGGCCGGGCAGTTGGGCATCGACGACGTGTTCGCCGGGGTGCGCCCGGAGGACAAGGCCGCCGCGGTCTCCCGGCTGCAGGCGCAGGGCAAGCAGGTGGCCATGGTCGGCGACGGCGTCAACGACGCCCCGGCGCTCGCGCAGGCCGATGTGGGGATCGCGATCGGTGCGGGCACCGATGTGGCCATCGGTTCGGCCGGGGTGGTGCTGGCCGGCGACGATCCGCGGGCGGTGTTGTCGGTGTTCGAACTCTCCCGGGCCGGGTATCGCAAGATGCAGCAGAACCTGGTGTGGGCCGCCGGTTACAACCTGCTCTCGGTGCCACTGGCGGCCGGGATCCTGGCTCCGGTCGGCTTCGTGCTGCCGATGTCGGTGGGAGCGCTCCTGATGAGCGCCTCCACGGTGGTGGTGGCCCTGAACGCCCAGTTACTGCGCCGGCTGGACCTGCATCCGGACACCCTCACCCCGATGACGGCGGACGAGCGGGCTCAGGACCGGGAGATCGCCACCGTCTGAGACCGAGCCTGGGCGCGCTGACGTTCCAGCGCACCGGCGGCCAGGTGCGTACGTGCGAAGTCCAACGAGGCGGCCAGGTCGGCGCGCACATGCTCGTCGCTGGGCGCCTTGCGGGTCTGCACCTCCACCACCACGTCTCCGTCCCAGTCCGAACGGGCCAGTTCGTGCAGCACCTGGGCACACGGCTGGCTGCCCCGGCCCGGCACCAGGTGCTGGTCCATCGAGGACCGGGCGCCGTCGGCCAGGTGCAGGTGGCTGATCCGGTCCCGCATGCTGTGCAGCAGTTCCATCGCGTCCTGCCGGGCCACCGCCGCGTGCGAGAGGTCCAGGGTGACGTGCTCGTAGTCCCGGCGCGCCGGGTCCCAGCCGGGCAGGTACCCGTTGTACTCCCGGTTGCGCCACCGCCAGGGGAACATGTTCTCCACCGCGATGCGCACACCGGAGGTCTGGGTGAGTTCGCGCACATGCTCGACGAACCGTGCGGCGTACCGCGGCTGCCACCGGAACGGCGGGTGCACCACCACGGTGCGCGCCCCCACGTCCTGGGCCAGGTCCACCGCGCGTTCGAGTTTCGGACCGGGCTGGCTGCCCCATACTCGCTGGCTGAGCACCAGGGAGGGGGCGTGGATGCTGGTGACCGCAACCCCGTAGTCGGCGGACAGCGTCCGCAACGACTCGGCGCTCTGGGTGTGCTTATCGGACCACACCATCACCTCCACGCCGTCATAGCCGAGGTCGGCCGCTAACTCGAACGCGTGCGGCGCTCGAGAGGGGTAGACGGCTGCGGAGGAAAGGGTGACCCGGATCTGGTCCGCCGAGGGCGGTACCTGCGGGCCGGCGTCGGATTCGGGCGCCAGGCCCGGGTGGATCGGTTCGTGCATGATTGCCACGGTAACCCGAGTGGACCTAAAATCCACACCGGGGTCCGGCGATGGGACCCGCGGACGAGGGAGCAGTACCCGCACCACGACAAGACTGACTCATGGAGGTTGGTCATGGCGTGGTTGATCCTGGTGGTATCCGGCGCACTCGAGGCAGTCTGGGCGGCCGCATTGTCGGCCTCGGACGGGTTCCGCAAGTGGCGCCCCACCGTCCTGTTCGCCGTCTCGATGGCGGTCAGCATGGCGGGCCTCGCCTACGCGATGCTCTTCATCCCCACCGGCACTGCCTACGCGGTGTGGGTGGGGATCGGCGCCACGCTGACGGTGATCTGGTCCTTCGCCACCGGTCAGGAACGGGCCACCAAATGGCGCATCTTCATGCTGGTGCTGCTGGTGGCGTGCGTGGTGGGCCTGCGGGTGGTGAGTTGAGATGGCGTGGCTCGTCTTGCTGATCAGCGCCGTGTTCGAGGCGGTGTGGGCAACATCACTGGGAATGTCGGAGGGGCTCAGCCGGCCCGGGCCCACGGTCGTGTTCCTCATCACGCTGACGATCTCCATGATCGGTCTGGGATGGGCGGCGAAGACGATCCCGATCGGCACCGCGTACGCAGTGTGGACGGGGGTGGGTGCGGCGCTGACCGTGCTCTACGCGATGGCCACCGGAACCGAGCCGGTCTCCACGGTCCGCCTCGTGCTGATCGCCGGGATCATCGTCGCCGTCGTCGGCCTGAACCTCGGTCCGACGGGTAAGCCGAAGCACGACGGCGAGGACGAGACGACGCCGGCAGCCCGCCCGTCGTAGGCGGGAACCCGGGCGGCAGCACGCGTCCTCGCCGAGCGCGCTCGACCCCGCGCATCGAGCCGTCCGCGCGCCCGGGGGCGAGTCTTCCGGGCGCGCGG
>CALKWS010000200.1 GCA_938004115.1 uncultured Ruaniaceae bacterium | reverse complement strand
GACCACCGACGCCGCCGAACGGTTCAACCTGCCCCGGCGGGGCCGCCTGGCCCCTGGCTACCCGGCCGATCTGGTGGTCTTCGACCCGGAGACCGTGGTGGACCGGGCTACGTTCGCCTCTCCCCTGCTCCCGCCCACCGGGATCCACCACGTCCTGGTGGAGGGCCAGGAGGTGATCCGGGAGGGCCTGGACACCGGCGCCCGGCCCGGACGGGTGCTGGAACCGAGGTGAACCGCCCGCTCCACACCGCAGCGCGCGCCGACCCTCCGCGATCGCAGCGAAGCACTTCATCCACCGACCGACGACCGCCAAACCGACTGATCGACCGACGCAAGGAGAACCTGATGACCAGCCCCGACGCCCGCTTCGCCGCGATGAACCCGGTCCCCTCCCCCGCCCCAGGACCTGATGCGACCGTCCGCCCCTTGCGACGGTCCGGCGACGTGGTGCACATGTCCGGCCAGGTCGCGTTCGTGGGCACCGAACTGCTCGCCACCGGCGTGCTCGGAGCAGACGTCGATGTGTCCACCGGGCAGGCGTGTGCCCGGCAGTGCGCGCTCAACCTGCTCGCCCGGCTGCAGGAGGAACTCGGCTCACTCGACGCGATCGAGCAGGTGCTCAAACTCACCGTGTTCGTCGCCTCCGCGGCGGGATTCCGCGACCAGCCCCAGGTGGCCAACGGGGCCTCCGAGGTGTTCGCCGAGGTACTGGGCGAGGCGGGTCAGCACTCCCGGTCCGCCGTCGGGGTGGCTGAACTCCCGCTGGGCACCCCGGTAGAGGTCGAGGCGGTCGTGGAGGTCAAGGCCGGAGCATGAATCCAGCCAGCGCGGACCTGCCCGATCCACGCGACCCGGTCTCGGTACGTCGGCGCGTCCACGCCCACCCGGAACTCGGCTTCTGCGAGATCCGCACCGCCGACCTGATCTGGCGCACGCTGCACCGCCTGGGCTGGTCGGTCATCGGGGGCCGGGACCTGACCGACGCCACCGGCTACCCCGGACTACCGGCACCGGCTGACCTAGAGGCGGCGGCCGCGGAAGCCAGAGCCGCGGGCGTGGCACCCGCGATGGTGGACCGGTTCGCCGGCGGGCACACCGCGCTGGTGGCCGACCTGGAGGGAAACCGGCCGGGACCGCGGGTGGCGATCCGCATCGACATCGACGCACTACCGATCACCGAGTCCGCTGCGCCCGAGCACCGGCCCACCCGGCTGGGTTTCGCCTCCCGGAGCCCGGGCCGGATGCATGCCTGCGGTCATGACGGGCACGTGGCGGTCGGGCTGGACCTGGCGGCCCGGCTCGCTGCCGACCGCGACTTCCCCGGCTCGGTGCGGCTGATCATCCAACCGGCGGAGGAGGGTGTGCGCGGTGCCGCGCTGCTCACCGCCGCCGGGGTGTGCGAGGACGTGGACGCCCTGATCGCCTTCCACCTCGGCTTCGGGACGCCGCTGGGGCACGTGGCGCCGGCCGGTGACCTGCTGGCCACCACCAAGTTCCGGGTCACGTTCGAGGGTGTGGCCGCCCATGCCGGCAATGCACCGCAGGAAGGGCGGCACGCGTTACTGGCCGCGGCTACCGCCACCGTCGGGTTGCACGGCCTGCCCCGGTTCGCCGGCACCGCCACCCGCGTGAACGTGGGCACCATGCACGCCGACGGCGCCGCGAACATCGTCCCCGCCCGCGCCCAACTGCAAGCAGAGCTGCGGGCCGGCACGGCAGAGGTGCACACCGAACTGGACCGGCGCGCCCGGGAGGTCCTCCGCGCCGCCGCCGCGATGCATGAGGTGGACGTCTCGATCGAGGTCACCGGCAGCGCCACGACCGCCGTGAACGATCAACCGGTGCTGGATGCCCTGGCCGCGGCCGCGCCGCGGGCGAACCTGACCTTCACCGGCACCCGCCCGCTGGGCGCCAGCGACGACGCCACCCTGCTCATGGCGGACACCCAGGCCCGCGGCGGGCAGGCCGCCTATGTGCTCATCGGCTCCGGCACCTACGGACCGCACCACTCGCCGTCGTTCGATCTGGACGAATCGGCCCTGCCGGCCGCAGCGCATCTGCTGGAGAACGCCATCAGGGCAGGAATCACCACCTAGCCCGATACGGTGATCCCGTACGCCACCACCGGCAACGGGAGGACGCATGCCGCCACGGGTCAGTGTGATCGGTGCCGGGATCGCCGGCGGCTCGACCGCGTTCGCACTCGCGCGAAAGGGCGCCGAGGTGACCATCGTCGAGGCGGGCGACGAGGGGCAGGCCACCGCGGCGAGCGCGGG
>CALKWS010000199.1 GCA_938004115.1 uncultured Ruaniaceae bacterium | reverse complement strand
AAGGGTTAGGCCGAGGTCGGGGTTATCCCGAAGTGGTGGGTGTTTGTGCTGGTCACGGGGGTGCTGACGCCTCTGAGTTCGGGATAATCGCACCGGCCGGCGTGGCATGTGGAGGATTGTCTTCCTGTTCGATGGAAGGGAGACAAGGATGTCAATTCAGCAGTTGGTGCCCGCGCCGGTCGAGGGCCTGCTCGGCGGCTTCGATGAGTTCATGAGAGAAGTGAGGGGGCTGCGGCCCCTGACGCGGCAGTGTTACGTCCGGCAGGTCCGCCCGTTCGTGGTGAGCCTGGCGGATTCGGATGAGGTCGTGTCGCTGGATTCGTTGTCCGGAGCGGTGGTGCGTGACTTTGTCACGGCGCTGTCGGAACGCTATTCGCCAGAGTCGGTGAAACTCATTGCGACCTCGATCCGGGCGTTTCTACGGTTTGCGTGGGTCCGAGGTTATCTCGATCGAGACCTGGCCCCTGCCGTTGGTCTTGTCGTGACGCGACGGTCTGGCAAGATCCCGAAGGCACTGGCCCATGGGGAGTTGGATCGCCTACTTCAGGTTCCTGATCGCTCGCTGGCCGCGGGAGCGCGTGATTATGCGATCTTAGTCGTGCTATCTCGGCTGGGGCTGCGCGCGGGAGAGGCCGCCGGCCTGGAACTGGATGATTTCCACTGGCGCGCGGGCACGGTGAGTACCGGTGTCAAGGGCGGGGGCAGATCACTGCTGCCCTTACCGCAGGAGGTGGCCGATGCGGTGGTGGAGTATCTGCAGGTGCGGCCTGTCTGTGATGCCCGCGCGGTGTTCCTGACCGTCAAGGGGCTGGTGCGTGCGCTCACCGGTGGGGCGATCACGGCGATGGTTGCCCGTCATGCTGCCCGGGCCGGGCTGGGCACGGTCCGGGCTCATCGACTGCGTCACACCGCGGCTCGGCAGATCCTCGATGCTGGCGGCACCCTGGCGGAGGTCGGCCAGTTACTTGGCCACCGCGATCCGCAGGTGACGATGATGTATGCCTCCTTCGACCTGGAGTCCTTGCGGGCGCTGACCCAGCCCTGGCCGATGGTGGTGCAGCCATGAACGTCTTGAGCACGCACCTGGATCAGTACATGGCCTTCCGGGAGGCTCGTGGCCTGCAACCGAGCCCGAAGACCAGGCGGATGCTGCAGCAGTTCACCGCCTCACTACCCCAGGCTCGAAGTGGTAATGCCGCTTTTACACAAGCTGACGTGCTGACCTGGGTGAACACCCCAACGGGGGCGGCGCCAGCGTGGCGTTCTGCGCGATTATCGAAAGTGCGGCAGTTCGCGATCTACTTGGCGGGCTGCGGAGTGAGCGTGCAGGTCCCGGCGACACGGCTGGTCCCCTCTGGCAGGGCTCGAGCGGTGCCCTACATCTACACCCCCAGCGACATCCAGTTGCTGATGCAAGCAGCCGGGCACCTGCACCGGCCGCTACGGGCGGCGACGATGAGCGTACTGATCGGGCTGCTGACGGTCACCGGGATGCGCATTGGAGAGGCTCTGAGTTTGGACGTCGGCGATGTCGACCATGCGCGGGCGACGGTACTAATCCGGAACGCCAAACTTGGTCGACAGCGCCTCGTCACTCTCGATGCCACGACATGCCGAGCACTGACGGACTACCTCCACTTCCCGCAGCGGACAGCGTTTGGCCTCGGGGCGCAGTCCCCGCTACTGACAAGCACGATCGGCACCAGACTTTCCATTGGGACGGTCTACGACGCCTGGGCCCGGATCCTGGACCGCGCACAGTTGCCGGCCCGGCCCGGGGCCAGGCCGCGGTTGCACGACCTGCGCCACACCTTCGCCACCCGGACGATGATCACCGCCTACCAGCAGGGCCGCGACCCGGCCGCCACGTTGGCCGCTCTGGCGATCTGGCTGGGTCATTCCAGTCCGGCGTTCACCTACTGGTATCTGCAATCCGTGCCCGAGTTGGCCACCGTCGCGATCGCTCGCCTGGACGCTACCGAAGGCCAGGACCAGTGAACTCCCTTGCCCCGCTCCTGCAGGAGTTCTTCACCAGTTACCTGACCGGACAACGTGGCGCTAGCCCCGCCACGATCCGCACCTACCGCGACACCTGGCGCCTCTTCCTGGACTACCTGGTCACCCAGACCGCCACGGCCGCCTACAGACTTGATCTCAGCGACATCGACGAGCAGTGCGTCATCGCCTTCCTTGACCACCTCGAGCACGAACGGGGCAACGCGGTCTCGACCCGAAACCTTCGTCTGGCCGGAATCAAGGCCGCGCTAGCGTTCTCGGCCCACCGCACCCCCGAGCACCTCAACAGGATTGCCCGGATCCAGTCGATCCCGATCAAGAGAACAACTCGCCCCCAGATCGCCTACCTACACGATGACGAACTCCAAGCGCTCCTCGACGCCATCGACACCAACACCTGGACGGGTCGACGTGACATGGCGATGTTCGCCCTGGCCGCCCAGACCGGACTACGAATCAGCGAGATCACCAGCCTCACCCTTACAAGTCTGCACCTGACCCCCGGGGCTGCACATGTCTCATGCGAAGGCAAAGGCCGCAAGCAGCGGACCACCCCGCTGACGCTCACCATCGCCTCACTGATGCGCCAGTACCTACCCGAACGCGCCATCCGTCCTGGGACGGCACTCTTTCCGAACCGCAGCGGTTCGACGCTCTCCCCCGATGCAGTCGCTCATCGCCTCGCCACCCACCTGGAGCGAGCCCGCAGAGCCTGTCCCGGGCTGCAGGCTAAGCACGTCACCGTCCATACCCTGCGCCACACTGCGGCCATGCGGTTCCTGCAGGCTGGAATCGACACCTCTGTCATCGCGCTCTGGCTCGGTCATGAGTCGCCGGCTACAACCAGCATCTACCTGCACGCCGACCAGACCCTCAAACAACGCGCTCTTCAACGAACGTCCCAACCCGATGCGACGCTGACTCAGTTCCAGTCCGACGACCCGCTCCTGGCATGGCTGGAGGCCCTGTAATTATCCCGAACTCACAGCCGTCTCTGCCTCCCTGACCAGCACAAACACCCACCACTTCGGGATAACCCCGACCTCGGCCTAACCCTTCCAGCCCACCAGGTCGCTGGCCCGGTCGTAGGTGGCCTGGTCGAAGTGGCGCTGGTTGTTGTGTTCTTTGACGAACCTGGCCTTCTTCGGTTTGGTCTGGCCCTCGATGATCGCCAGCGCC
>CALKWS010000198.1 GCA_938004115.1 uncultured Ruaniaceae bacterium | reverse complement strand
ACCTAGCGGAGCATCCGGCGGATCGTGGGCAGCATCCGCTCCAGTTGCGCGGCGTCCCTGACCACGATCACCGCGGGTTCACCTTCGCCGTCGCCGGTGTTGGGCATCCCGGTGGAGGCGGCCTCGGACCGATCGGGCGCGGCCTTCGCGGTCTGTGGCTCTGGCTCCCATCCCAGGGTGGCGTCCAGTTCGGCGATCACGTCCCGGAACCAGATCCGGGCCTCCTCGGCGCCGACGTCGCCCCGCAGCCAGGCGCGCAGCACGTGGTTATGCGCGGTCACCACGGCGTTCGCCGCCAACTCCGCACGCAGCAGGGTGTCCGGCGTCCCGCCCCACCACTGGTGGATGAACCGGCGGAACAACCGCTCGTACTGGAAGATGCTGGCCCGTTCCCGCTCGCGCAGTGCCTCCACCTCGCGGGTGAGCGCATAGCGTTGCCGAGCGCGGGCCCCCTCATGGAGGTACTGCTCCAGCACCAGTTCGGAGGCCTCGGACAGCGCCACCTTCTCCGTCCCCGGGCGCGCGGTGGTGAGGCGGGCCTCGATCGCAGCGAGCAACTGGTCGTGGGCCGGGAACACCACCGACTCCTTGGAGCGGAACATCCGGAAGAAGGTGGTCCGTCCCACCCCGGCGCGGTCGGCGATCGCCTCCACCGTGGTCCCCTCGTAACCGCGTTCGGCGAACAACTCGAAGGCGGCGGTGATCACCCGCTCCCGTTGCTGGTCACGCTGGCTGACCGCCTCACTCATTGCGTCTCCTCCCGGCCGAGTTGCGTCGTCGTACGTCACCGACGTTCGCTGCCGCGCCACACTACCCGGCGTAGTTGGAACATGGTACCGTGATCATGGAACTGCGTACCGCGCGGGTGGCCCTGAAGGCTGCCGCGCACATGGCTTCCCGGCGACGATGACGACGAGCAGAAGGAGTGACCGATGAGCACCCAGGCAATGACAAGCGCCCAGGCCTTCGTATTACCGGAGGAGTACGAGGAACTGCGGGCCGCGGTCCGGGACGTCGCCGAGGCGAAGATCGCCCCCCATGCGGCCGACGTCGACGCGAACAGCCGCTTCCCCCAGGAGGCCTACGACGCGCTGGCCGCGACCGACTTCCTCGCCCCACACATCCCCGAGGCCTACGGGGGTATGGGCGCCGATGCGCTCGCCTCGTGCATCGTGGTGGAGGAGGTGGCCCGCGTGGACATGTCCGCCTCGTTGCTACCCGGGGTGAACAAACTCGGCTCGCTGGCGGTGATGATGGCCGGCTCGGAGGAGATGAAACACAAGTACCTGACCCCGGTGGCCCGCGGTGAGGCGATGTTCTCCTACTGCCTGTCCGAACCGGACGCCGGATCCGACGCCGCCGGTATCAAAACCACCGCCACCAGGACCGACGACGGCGGCTACGTCCTCAACGGCGTGAAGCGCTGGATCACCAACGCCGGCGTCTCGGAGTACTACACCGTCCTCGCGGTGACCGACCCGACCTCCCGGCGCGAACGCGTCAGCGCCTTCGTGGTGGAGAAGGGCGATGAGGGCGTCTCCTTCGGCGCGCCGGAGAAGAAGTTGGGCATCAAGGGTTCACCCACTCGCGAGGTCTACTTCGACAACGTGCACCTGCCCGCGGACCGGCTGATCGGCCAGGAGGGCACCGGCTTCGTCCTGGCGATGCGGATCCTGGACCACACCCGCGTCGGTATCGCGGCCCAGGCCGTCGGCGTGGCCCAGGGCGCCCTCGACTTCGCGCTCGGGTACGTGCAGGAACGCGAGCAGTTCGGCCGGCCGATCGCGGAGTTCCAAGGCCTGCAGTTCAAACTCGCGGAGATGGGCATGAAGATCGAGGCGGCACGAAGCCTGACCTACGCCGCTGCGGGTAAGTCCGAACTCAACGACCCCGAGTTGCCGTTCTTCGGGGCCGCCGCGAAGGCCTTCGCCTCAGACACCGCGATGGAAGTCACCACCGAGGCGGTGCAACTGCTGGGTGGGTACGGCTACACCCAGGACTACCCGGTGGAGCGGATGATGCGCGACGCGAAGATCACCCAGATCTACGAGGGCACCAACGAGATCCAGCGCGTGGTCATGGCGCGGGAACTGTTGAAGAAGGCGCGTAAGACGGCGTGA
>CALKWS010000197.1 GCA_938004115.1 uncultured Ruaniaceae bacterium | reverse complement strand
CACCGGCCCCGATCCTGGGCATCCAACGGCACCAGCGCACCGTCGGCGGAGACGCGCGCGTCCCGGCGGGCATGGATCAGGAGCATCAGCGCCAGCAGACCGGCGGTCTCATCCTCACCCGGGCGCAGCGCATGGATGACTCGGCCCAGGTGGATCGCCTCGGTGGCCAGGTCGGTGCGGACCGGGCCCCCGGCGGGCCCGGAACTCAGGTAGCCCTCGTTGAAGATCAGGTAGATCACGCTGAGCACGCCCGCGATCCGCGGGGCCAGGTCAGCCTCGAGGGGTTCGTCCCAGGGGATGCCGGCGGCCCTGATCGTCGACTTCGCCCGGGTGATCCTGCGGCTCATCGCCGTTTCGGAGACCATGAACGCGTGGGCGATCTGCGGGACGGTGAGGCCGCCCACCATCCGCAGGGTCAACGCGACGCGAGCGGGCATGGGCAGACCGGGGTGGCAGCAGGTGACGATCAGGCGCAGGCGGTCATCCTCGATCGCACGGCCATCCTCGACCGCGCGGAGGGGCGCCGCTGGGGCGGTGAGCCGGGATGCCTCGGCGTACTTGGCCTCCCGTTTGGCATCCCTGCGGATCCGGTCGATGGCCTTCCGGTGCGCGGTGGTGGTGAGCCAGGCGCCGGGATTGGGCGGCACGCCGTCGTCCGGCCAGCGCTCCACGGCGGTGAGGAACGCCTCGGCGGCCGCCTCCTCGGCGATATCCAGGTCGGCGAACCGCCTCGCCACGGCAGCCACCACCCGGGCCCACTCCTCGCGGTGGACCCGGGCGAGCAAGGCTGCGGTGGTCGTCATGCCAGGAAGGGACGCACCTCCACCCGCCGGTTGCAGTGGTTCGACCCGCGGGCCGCCAGGCGCAGTGCCTCATCGTGGTCGGCCGCGTCGATGATCCAGAAGCCGGCGGTGAACTCCTTGGTCTCCGCGTACGGGCCGTCGGTGAACAACGGCGGCTCGGTTCGCCCGTCGATCACCGTGGCCTCGCCGGGGGCGGCCAGCCCGCCGGCGAACACCCAGTGCCCGCCGGTCCGCAAGTGCCGGTTGAACTCCTCGATCCTGGCCATCTCCTCGGGCGTGCCGGAGTTGGCCTTCTCATCGAGCACCGAGATCAGGTAATGCGCCATCCTCGATCATCTCCTGTCGTGTCGTGTCCGGGCCACCGATGACCCGGTGCCTCGACTACTCCACGAACGGGGTGGTCCGATTCCGACACGACGACGGAAGGTCTCTGCCCGGCGGCATCTCCCGGAGGCTTGCCCGGTGCGTTGTGCGCACCGGTCGCTGTGCGACCACGGGGTCAGCGCCCCCGAG
>CALKWS010000196.1 GCA_938004115.1 uncultured Ruaniaceae bacterium | reverse complement strand
CGGGAGACCGGGGAGTCAGGGTCCCCCTCGATGTGAATGACCTTGTTGTCCCGGGCGAAGACACGTTGCCCGCAGCCCACCGCGCAGTACGGGCACACGCTCTGGACGACGGTGTCTGCCTCATCGGTTCGAGGCTGGGTACCGCGGGACTTGGCGGACATCACCGCGGGCCCGCGGCCCTGGCGGTCGGCGGTGCGCAGTTGCCGGAGCACCGGCCACTCCAGGAACGTCAGCCGCGACATAACGGCCACGGTAACACCGGCGGGGGAGATTGTAATCTGGATCACGCCGACCCGGGACCGGTAGGCTGGCGGCATGGCACTCCCGGCGGCGCTCGAGCAGAAGTTCAACGATCAGATCACCCTGGAGTTGCAGGCCGCGCACGTGTACCTGCAACTGGCCATCGCAGCCGATGCCCAGGACCTGCCCGGGATGGCGGGTTGGCTCCGCGCCCAGGCGGAGGAGGAGCGCGAGCACGCCCAGAAGTTCATCGACCATGTGGTGGACCGGGGCGGCCGGGCCGTGCTGGGGGCGTTGCACGCCCCGGGTCTGGGCTCCGACCTGACCGTCCAGGAGATCTTCAAGACCGCACTGGATCACGAGCAGAAGGTGTCCGAGGCGATCCGCGATCTGGCCCGGGCGGCCGACGCCGAGGGTGACCTGTCCTCACGCAGCCTGCTGCTGTGGTTCCTGGAGGAGCAGGTCGAGGAGGAGGCCACGGTGGGCCAGATCCTGGGACGGGTGGAGTTGGTCGGGTCCGATGGCACGGGGATCCTGCAGATCGATGCCGAGTTGGCAGCGCGGGGCCAGGGGCCGGCCAGCGCGGACTGACCGGGCCGGCCGACCGGCCGCGATGCCCGCTCAGCACACGTAGGCGACGAGGATGCCGTCGTACCCCTTGGTCCCCACGATCTGCAGCGCGCTGGCGTCCAGGGCACCGGCCCGGACCGCCTCGCCGATCTCCTCCACCATGGTGCGGGTGCCGAGGACGTCCGGCCGGGTGTTGTCCGCCTCGCGCACCGCACCGCCGCGCACCACGTTGTCCACTACCAGCACCGCTCCGGGGTGGGTGAGTTCCAGCGCCCACCTGAGGTAGGTGGGGTTGTTCTCCTTGTCGGCGTCGATGAACACCAGGTCGAACGGTGCCTGATCGCGCAGGCCGGGCAGTGTCTCGGTGGCCGGTCCCTCGATCACCTGCACCCGGTCGCCCAGACCGGCGCGGTCGAGGTTCTCCCGGGCCACTGCGGCGTGGCGGGAGGAGTACTCCAGCGTGGTGACCTGCCCGGTGGGCCCTGCCGCCCTGGCCAGGTGGATCGTGGAGTAGCCGAACAGCGTGCCGATCTCCAGGATCCGGCGGGCGCGGCTGGCGCGGGTGAGCACACTGAGGAAACCGCCGAGGAGGTCGGAGACCTGGATCTGCGGCAGGTCGACGGCGTTGCGTAGCGCCTCGGTGAGCACCGGATCCGCCGGCCGCAGGTGCTCGGTGAAGAAACCGTCGACCTCGGACCACAACTCGTGCCGATCCATCCGTGACCCTTTCTCGTGGAGGCGGGCGATCTACCCGCCGCAGTTCATCCGCCCCCGTTCAACCGACGCTCACCGCGTCCAGGCCGTCGACGAGGGCGCGGCCGTAGACCTCATCGGCATCCAGGTGGCGCAGGTCCTCCATGAGGCAGTCCTCCAGCGGACGTTTCGCCATCGCCACCTGCCGCGGCGGGCCCCCCTCGGAACTGACCGTCACCACGGCCGACCCTTCGGGCCGGTCCATTCGGATCACCCCGTCGGGGCGGTCCAGTTCGACACCGGTGATCACGCTGGCCTCGGAGTCGTGTTCCACCCGGGCGGTGCACTGCAGGGCGTCGGCGAACCAGGCGGCCAGCAGGTGCGTGGAGGGCCTGTTGGTGTTGCCGCGCACCAGGACCCGGGTGATCGGCACCGTGGGATCGGCCTCGACCACCCCGGCGCTCAGGCCGCGCCACAGCGTGGTACGCGCCCAGGACAGGTCGGTGTCCCCGGGGGCGTAGTGCTGTCGCAGTGCGTGCAGCCGGCCGATCGGGTCGCTGACTTCCCCGACGTCGCTGATACGGCGCTGGGCGAGCTTGCCCAGCGGGTCCGAGGCGAGATCGCGCGGTGAGTCCTTCGGCCACCACGCCACGATCGGGGTGTCCGGCAGCAGTAACGGCGTGACCAGGGTGTCCATCGCCTCCTGTGTGGTGCCCGAGGGGCGCAGGATCACCACCTCCGCGGCCCCGGCGTCGCCGCCGATGCGGATCTCGGCGTCCAGGCGTGCCTCGTCGTCGGGTTCCTGTGGCTCGATCACCACCACCCGGGAAGGATGTTCCCGGCTGGCCCGGTTGGCTGCTTCCACTGCCGGTTCGATGTCTCCGCCGGAGGAGATGATGACCAGGGTCATCACCCGACCGAGCGCGACCGAACCGCCCTGCTCGCGCTGACTGACCAGTTCCGCCACCACCTCAGCGCTCGTGGTGCCGTGCAGGTTGACGATCACGGTTGCCTCCAGGTGCGCCCGTCCCGGGCGAGCATCTGCTCGGCCGACGATGGCCCCCAGCTTCCCGGTCGGTACGGCTCCGGGCGGCCGTCGGCGGCCCAGAAGTCGATGATCGGATCCAGGATCTGCCAGGACAACTCCACCTCCCGCTGGCGGGGGAACAGCGGAGGGTCACCGAGCATCACGTCCAGCAACAGGCGTTCGTAGGCCTCTGGGGAGGCTTCGGTGAACGCGTGCCCGTAACCGAAGTCCATCGTCACGTCCCGGACCTCCATCGCGGTACCGGGAATCTTGGACCCGAACCGGAGGGTGACGCCCTCGTCCGGCTGGACGCGGATGACGATGGCGTTCTGGCCCAGTTCCTCGGTGTCGCTCAGGTCGAACGGCAGGTGCGGGGCACGTTTGAACACCACCGCGATCTCGGTCACCCGTCGGCCCAGACGCTTGCCGGTGCGTAGGTAGAACGGCACGCCGGCCCACCGGCGGGTGTCGATGTCCAGACGGATCGCGGCGTAGGTCTCGGTGGTGGAGCCGGGATCCATCCCTTCCTCCTCCAGGTAGCCGCGGACGTGGCGCCCGCCTTGCCACCCGGCCACGTACTGGCCGCGGGCGGTGTGCAGATCCAGGTCGCCGGGCACTCGCACGGCGGAGAGGATCTTCTCCTTCTCCGCCCGCAACGCGTCCGCAGCGAAGGAGACCGGTTCCTCCATCGCGGTCAGCGCCAGGAGTTGGAGCAGGTGGTTCTGGATCACGTCCCGCGCCGCGCCCACGCCGTCGTAATAACCGGCGCGGGTGCCGATGCCGATGTCCTCGGCCATGGTGATCTGCACGTGATCGACGAAGCGTTCGTTCCAGACCGGTTCGAACATCGTGTTGGCGAACCGCAGGGCGAGGAGGTTCTGCACCGTCTCCTTGCCCAGGTAGTGGTCGATCCGGAACACCGCCTCGGGCGGGAACACCTGCTCCACCGCCTCGTTCAGTTCCTGGGCGCTGGCCAGGTCGTGGCCGAAGGGTTTCTCGATCACCACCCGCCGCCAGGAGCCGTTGTCGTCCCGGGACAGGCCGGAGTCGGCGAGCCGCTCCAGCACCACCGGGAACTGATCGGGCGGGATGGACAGGTAGAAGGCGTGGTTGCCACGGGTGCCGCGTTCGGCGTCCAGTTCCTGCACCGTGCGGGCCAGTCGTTCGAACGCCTGGGGGTCGGTGAACTCGCCCTGCACGAAGCGGATGCCCTGGCTCAACTGCCGCCAGGCGTCCTCATCGAACGGGGTGCGGGCGTGCTCCCGTACCGCCTCCAGGGCGATCTGTTCGAAGTCCTGCCGATCCCACTCCCGCCGGGCGAACCCGGTGAGCGCGAACCCGGGCGGCAGCAGACCCCGGTTGGCCAGGTCGTAGATCGCCGGGATCAGTTTGCGCTTGGCCAGGTCCCCGGTGACGCCGAACAGCACCAGGCCGCACGGGCCGGGGATGCGCGGCAGCCGGCGATCGGCGGGGTCACGCAGCGGATTGGCGGTATCGCCGGACCGGGTGGGGCTCATGCGTTCCCGCCGGCGGCCGGCTGCGCGCGGCCCGCCCGGTCCAGTTCGCCGCCCACGGTGGCGAGCAACTCCTCCCAGGAGGCGATGAAGGACTCCACGCCGGCGGTCTCCAGGTCCGTCAGGATCTCCTCATAGTGCACACCCAGGCGCAGCACCTCGTCCACCACGTCCTGAGCCTCGGCGTACCGATCCTGGACGGTGTCCGCGCCGGTGGCAGGGGAGTGGTCGGCCACCGCAGCCAGGGTGGCCGCGGGCATGGTGTTGACCACATCGGCGGTGACCAGTTCGTCGACGTACATGGTGTCGGGGTAGGCCGGATCCTTCGTCCCGGTGGAGGCCCACAACGGGCGCTGTACGTGTGCACCAGCCTGGGCGAGGGCCTCGAACCGGGGGGAGGAGAAGATCTCCTGGAACACCTGGTAGGCCAGCCGGGCGCCGGCGATCGCGGTGCGTCCACGCACCGCCCGCGCCTGGTCGGTGCCGATCTCGTCGAGTGCGGCATCGACCTTGGTGTCGATCCGGGACAGGAAGATCGAGGCGACCGACCGGATCGAGCCGAGATCCAACCCGGCCCCCTGGGCCTGCTCCAACCCGTCCAGGTAGGCCTGGGCCACGGCCCGGTAGCGGTCCAGGGAGAAGATCAGCGTGACGTTCACGCTGATCCCCTCGCCGATGGCGGCGGTGATGGCCGGCAGGCCCTCGACGGTGGCCGGGATCTTGATCATCACGTTGGGGCGGTCCACGGTGCGCCACAGCAGCCGTGCGGCCTCGATCGTCGCCTCGGTGTCGTGCGCCAGCCGGGGATCGACCTCGATGGAGACCCGCCCGTCCTGCCCGCCGGTGCGCTGGTACACCCCGGCGAACAGGTCACAGGCGGAGCGCACGTCATCGGTGGTCAGCGCTAGTACGGCGGATTCGACATCGGCGCCGGAGGCGGCCAGCGCGGCCAGTTGCGCCTGGTAGGCCTCTCCGTCGCTGACGGCGCCGGCGAAGATGGTGGGGTTGGTGGTCACCCCCACCACATGGTGGGTCTCGATCATCCGGGCCAGGCTGCCGTCCTGCAACGCATTGCGGGAAAGGTCATCGAGCCAGACCGAGACTCCGGCTTCGCTGATTCGGGCCAGGGGTGAGGTGGACATCGCGGGCTCCTTCGTCGTCGTCAGTCCCGGGTTGCGGCAAGTGACTCCTCGGCAGCCCGGACCGCGGCCTCCGCGGTGATCCCGAACTCCCGGAAGAGGGTCTGGTAGTCGGCGGATCCGCCGTAGTGCTCCAGGGATACCGCGCGGCCCGCGTCCCCGATGTACCGGTGCCAGGGCATCGCGATCCCGGCCTCGATGCTGACCCGCGCGCGCACGCCGGCGGGAAGCACGGTCTCGCGGTAGTCCTGGTCCTGCTCGTCGAACCACTCCAGGCAGGGGGCGGAGACCACCCGGGCGGGGATGCCCCGCTCCTCCAACTGGGTGCGGGCCTCCACGGCCAACTGCACCTCGGACCCGGTGGCCAGCAGGATGACCTCGGGTGCACCGGAGGACGCCTCCTGGAGGATGTAGGCGCCCCTGGCCACTCCCTCGGCACCGGCGAACCCGTCGGTGCCCCGGGGGAAGGTGGGCACGTTCTGCCGGGTGAGCACCAGGCCGGCGGGCTCGTCGCGTTCCAGGATGGTGCGCCAGGCCCAGGCGGTCTCGTTCGCATCGGCCGGGCGCACCAGGGCCAGGTCCGGGATCGCTCGGACCGCGGCCAGGTGCTCCACCGGCTGGTGGGTGGGTCCGTCCTCACCCAGGCCGATGGAGTCGTGGGTCCACACGAAGATCGAGGGCGCCTTCATCAGCGCGGCCAGCCGCACGGCAGGGCGCATGTAATCGCTGAAGGTGAAGAACGTGCCGCCGTAGGGGCGGGTGAGCCCGTTCAGCGCGATGCCGTTGAGGATCGTGCCCATCGCGTGCTCCCGGATCCCGAAGTGCAGGGTGCGTCCGTAGGGGTTCCCGGTGAACTGTTCGGTGGACCGGTGGGCCGGGAGGAAGGAGGGTTCACCCTTCATCGTGGTGTTGTTGGACCCCGCCAGGTCCGCGGAGCCGCCCCACAGTTCGGGAAGCGGATCTGCCAGTGCGGCCAGCACCGCCCCGGAGGCGGCACGGGTGGCCACGTCCTTACCGGCCTCGAAGGTGGGCAGCGCGTCGGTCCAGCCTTCCGGCAGCCGGCGTTCACGCAGCCGCTCGAGCAGCGGTACCCGGTCGGGGTTGGCGGCCTGCCACTCGGTGAGTTTGGCGTCCCAGTCCGCGTGGGCCTTCGCACCGCGGTCCAGCAGGCCGCGGGTGTGGGTGAGCACCTCCTGCTCCACCGCGAAATGCTGCTCGGGGTCGAAGTCCAGCAACTCCTTCAGCGCGGCGACCTCCTCGCCGCCGAGTTTGGCCCCGTGCGCGCCGTGGGTGTTCTGGGCGGTGGGAGCCGGCCAGGCGATGATGGTGGACAGCCGGATGAAACTGGGGCGGTCGGTGACCCCCTTGGCCTCCTCCAGCGCGGCCGCCAGGGCGTCGACGTCCTCGGCGTACCGGTTGCCCCCGTTGGTCCAGTCCACGTGCTGGGTGTGCCACCCGTAGGCTTGGTAACGGGCCACCACATCCTCGGTGAAGGCGATATCGGTGTCGCCTTCGATCGAGATCCGGTTGTCGTCCCAGATCACGATCAGGTTGCCCAGTTCCTGGGTGCCGGCCAGCGCCGAGGCCTCGTGACTGACGCCCTCCTGTAGGTCACCGTCGGAGGCGATCACGTACACGCGGTGGTCGAAGGGGGAGTCGCCCGCGGCGGCATCCGGGTCGAGCAATCCGCGGACACGCCGTTGGGCGTAGGCCATCCCCACCGCGGTGGACAGGCCCTGGCCGAGCGGCCCGGTGGTGGTCTCCACACCGTCGGTGTGGCCGTACTCGGGGTGCCCGGGCGTCTTGGAGTTGAACGTGCGCAGCGCCTGCAGGTCCTCCACCTCCAGGCCGAACCCGCCCAGGAACAACTGGATGTACTGGGTGAGGCTGGAGTGGCCGGCGGAGAGGACGAACCTGTCCCGGCCGAGCCAGTGGGGGTCCGCCGGGTCGGAGACCATCGTGTTCTGGTACAGCAGGTACGCCACCGGCGCCAGGCTGATCGCGGTGCCGGGGTGGCCGTTGCCGACCTTCTCGACCGCATCGGCGGCGAGCACGCGGGCGGTGTCCACCGCACGCAGATCGAGATCGGTCCAGCCGACGGTCGTGGACTTCGGAGCTTGAGCGTTCACGGGTATCCCTTCGTGCCCCGGTGGGGCGGGTGGCGTCTGGCGTCTGCTCGCACTGCCGCCACGGCTTCGCGCGGGCGCAGTGGTGCTGTCATTCACTCTGTGCCGACCCTATCGACTCAGCAGCGGTCAGCACCCGGTGACCCCCGGAAGTCCTCCGGTGACAGGTTCCGCGGTCCGGTGGGTGGGGGTCCGCGGCGTGGTGGCAGGCGGCGGTGGCGCGCCTCACACAAGGAGGATAGCGCTTTCCGGAGGCAGCCGGCCAGCGCCTGCCGGTGGGTCGGTAGGCCACGGGCACCGATACCCGCGGCTCCTTGCCCGAGCCCCGCGTCTCCTTGGTCCGAGCCCGGCGTCTCCTTGGTCCGAGCCCGG
>CALKWS010000195.1 GCA_938004115.1 uncultured Ruaniaceae bacterium | reverse complement strand
CCGGCGACCGAGACCGGGCCGCCGACAGCGGGTGGCGTTCCCGATCATCCGCCGGGGGCTCCTGGCCCCGCTGATCGTGGTGGCGGGCTGAGATCGACGTGACGGTGGCCGACATAGCAATCCTCCTTGATCGAACGTATGTACCAAGGCTAGGGGGAGGGTCTGACAGTGCAGCCGCCCCGGAGCGCGCCACCGGCCCGCACTACACTCACGGATGTGAATCTGCCCCTGCGCCCGGAGTTGGCCGGGATCGAACCGTACGGTGCCCCCCAGCTCGACGTCCCGGTGCTGTTGAACGTCAACGAGAACCCCTACCCGCCGCCGGCCGAGGTGGTCGCCGACATCGCCGAGGCGGTCGCCGGCGCCGCGCGGGGGCTGAACCGGTACCCGGACCGGGACTTCGAGGCACTTCGCGCCGACCTGGCCGGCTACCTGGCGAAGGAGTCCGGCGCGGACGAACTGCGCGTACCGAACATCTGGGCCGCCAACGGGTCCAACGAGGTGATGCTGCACCTGCTGCAGGCCTTCGGCGGGCCAGGGCGCACGGCGTTGTCCTTCGCGCCCACGTACTCGATGTATCCCGAGTACGCCCGGGACACCCTCACCGAGTACGTCGCCGGGGACCGGGAGGCGGATTTCTCCCTGTCCGCCGATGCGGCACTTCAGACCATCCGGCAGGTGCGCCCCGCCGTCGTGCTCCTCGCCAGCCCGAACAACCCCACCGGCACCGCCCTGGACCTGGCGACCATCGACCAGATCGCCGCCGGCACCACCGACACCGGCCCGGACGGGGCAGCGACCGTCGTCGTGATCGATGAGGCCTACGCCGAATTCCGCCGTACCGGCACCCCGAGCGCGCTGAGCATCCGCCCCCGCTATCCCCACCTGGCGGTGGCCCGCACCATGTCCAAGGCGTTCGCCGGTGCCGGCATCCGGCTGGGCTACCTGGCCGCCGACCCCGCCGTGGTCGACGCCCTGCGGGTGGTGCGCCTGCCGTACCACCTGTCGGCGATCACCCAGGCCGTGGCCCGGGCGGCGCTGCGGCACACCGCCGCGTTGCAGGCCCAGGTCTCCGAGTTGCGCACCCGCCGCGACGAGACCGTCACGTGGCTGCGCGACCAGGGCTATCAGGTGGCCGACTCCGATGCGAACTTCGTCCTGTTCGGTGTGTTCCATGATCGCCGTCACATCTGGCAGGGGCTGCTCGATCGAGGCGTGTTGATCAGGGAGACTGGACCTGCGGGATACTTGAGAGTGTCCATCGGGACCGCACAGGAGATGGCCGCCTTCCGCGGCGCATTGAAGGAGGTGACCGCAGCGTGAGCGATGTGCGCGCCGCGACGGTCGAACGCACCACGTCCGAGTCCAGCGTCAGCGTCGAGGTGAACCTCGACGGCACCGGCGCCACCGACGTCTCCACCACGGTGCCCTTCTACGACCACATGCTCACCGCCCTGGGCAAGCACTCCCTGATCGACCTGACCATCCGGGCCAGCGGGGACACCGACATCGACGTGCACCACACCGTGGAGGACACCGCCATCACCCTGGGCCAGGCCCTGCGCCAGGCCCTGGGGGACAAGCGCGGCATCGCCCGGTTCGGTGACGCCCTGGTGCCGCTCGATGAGGCTTTGGCCCGCGCGGTGGTGGACATCTCCGGACGGCCGTACGTGGTGCACGACGGCGAGCCGGAGGCGCAGGCGTACCACCTGATCGGCGGCCACTTCACCGGCTCGATGACCCGGCACGTGTTCGAGTCGCTGGCCTACCACGCCGGGATCTGCCTGCACATCCACCTGCTGTCCGGGCGGGACCCGCACCACATCGCCGAGGCCCAGTTCAAGGCGCTGGCCCGCGCGCTGCGGTTCGCCATCGCCCGGGATGACCGGGTGGACGGGGTGCCTTCCACCAAGGGGGCGCTGTGACCCCGGGGGACCGGGAAGGTAACGCCCCGGACGGCGGCGAGCAGGACGGCGCCGGCGCAGGCGGGCAGGACGGCGAGCGAGACGACGCCCGCGCAGGCGCGCAGGACGACGCCCGCAGTCCCGAGCGGGACGACGCCGGAGGGCAGGGCGAGTCCGACCCGCTGACGGAGTTCGACCAGGACGCCTTCGAGGCCGCGTTCGCCGCCGAGTTCGGAGCGACCGTCGAACCCGAACGCCCCGGGGTCCCCGCCGCCGAGGACCTGCCGCCGGAGCCCGGCGCGCAGCCCACCCGGCGCATCATCGCGGTGGTGCTCACCCCGATCCGGTCCGCCCCCGCGCTGGCCGGGCTGTGCGCGATGGCGGGCCTGCAGGCCCACATCATCCCCTCCGCCAACGGCGCGCTGGCCGCCCGCACCATCACCGGTGAGGTGGACGAGGCCGAACTGCTCCTGGCCGGTGCACCGGCCGAAGCGGTGCAGCTGGCGGAGCAGATCAGTCGCACCGCCAAGGCGCAGGTGCTCCTGCTCACCGCCAACCTCGGGGGTGGGGAGGACGGTCCGACGGGCACCATCACGGGCAAGGAGTACATCAACGGCGAGGCCGGTCAGGACGTGCCCGCCGGCCTGATCCTGGCCAACGCCGACGACGTGCTGGAGTCCCTGCTCATCGGCACCCTGGAGCCCGAGGACGCTCCCGGACGGATCGACCCCGCACAGGGCAAGTGGCGCCCCGGCGGCGGGTTGTTCGGTTCTCGACGGCGGAAGAAGCCGTGAGCGTGCCGGTGCCGCCGACCGTTGCGGTACTGGACTACGGATCGGGCAACGTGCGATCGGTGGTCCGCGCCCTGCAACGCGCCGGGGCGCGGGTCGCCCTCACTGCCGAGCCGGCACGGATCGCCGGCGCCGACGGCCTGGTGGTTCCCGGGGTCGGTGCCTTCCCGGCGGTGATGGCGGCGTTGGAGCAGGTGGGTGCGCCGGAGATGATCCATCGCCGGCTGGCGGAGGGCAGAGCGGTGCTGGGCATCTGCGCCGGACTGCAGGTGATGTTCGCCGAGGGCCGTGAACACGCCCTGGCCGCCCCGGGACTGGGCCTGTGGGCCGGCACCGTGTCCCGGTTGGACGCCCCGGTGGTCCCGCACATCGGATGGAGCACCGTCGAACCTCCCGCCGGCAGCGTGCTGTTCGCCGGTGTGGAGGCCGAGCGGTTCTACTTCGTCCACTCCTACGCCGCCACCACCGTGCCCGGCCACGTGCGTGCCACCTGGACCACCCACGGCACTCCCGGCCACCACACCCGGCTGGTGGCCGCCGTGGAGGACGGCGCGCTGAGTGCCACCCAGTTCCACCCCGAGAAGTCCGGTTCCGCCGGGATCAGCCTGCTGCGGAACTGGCTGACCACCCTGCGGGATCCCAGCCCGGAAGCACACCGGCCAGCAGCGCACGAGCCAGAAGCGCACCGGCCAGAACAAGGAGAGACCCACCGATGAGCCACCTCGAACTGCTGCCCGCCGTAGACGTCGCCGACGGACAAGCGGTACGCCTGGTGCAGGGCGAAGCGGGCACCGAGACCCACTACGGATCCCCGCTCGATGCGGCCCTGACCTGGCAGGCGGACGGCGCCTCCTGGATCCACCTGGTGGACCTGGACGCCGCCTTCGGCCGCGGTTCCAACGCACCACTGCTCGCCGAGGTCGTCGCCGCCCTGGACATCGACGTGGAACTGTCCGGCGGCATCCGGGACGACGCCTCCCTCGAGGCCGCCCTCGCCACGGGCTGCCGGCGGGTGAACCTGGGTACCGCAGCGCTGGAGAACCCCGAGTGGACCTCCCGGGTGATCGCCGAGCACGGTGACCGGATCGCCGTCGGGCTGGACGTGCGGGGCACCACGCTCGCCGCCCGCGGATGGACCCGGGAGGGCGGGGACCTGTGGGAGGTGCTGGAGCGCCTGGAGGCCGACGGCTGCGCCCGGTACGTACTCACCGACGTCACCAAGGACGGCACCATGCGCGGCCCGAACACCGACCTGCTCGCCCAGGTCTGCGCCCGCACCGACGCCCCGGTGGTGGCCTCCGGCGGCATCTCCAGCCTCGAGGACATCCGCGCGCTGCGCGAACTGGTGCCCGCGGGAGTGGAGGGGGCGATCGTCGGTAAGGCGCTGTACGCCGGAGCCTTCACGCTGCCGCAGGCCCTCGAGGTAGCCGGACGTCCCTGATGGCCCGGGACCTTCCGCCACCGTCCCCGTTCGCCGGGGACGACGGCAGCACCGACCCTCACCTGGCACCTGCCCTCACCCGCCACGATGCGGCGCAGCGGCTGCGCGATGTGGTCGACGCATTGCCCCGGGCCCGGTTGCTCGTCCCGGTGGTGGCGCACCTGGACGAGCGCGCCGATCCGGTGCCCGGAGCGGCGGGAATGCCGATCGCGGGGGAGAAGCAGGCCTCGGCCGCGATGGTCACCGTCGCCGCCCCGGACGGACGGGCGGCCATGCCGGTGTTCTCCGGGATGGCGGCATTGCGCCGGTGGCGCGCGGACGCCCGGCCCGTCCCGGTCCCCGGCCCCCAGGCCGCCCTGGCCTCGGTGACCGAGGCGGACGGGTTGCTGGTGCTCGACCCCGGCGGGCCGGTCACGGTGCTGGTGCCCCGGCCCGCGGTCTGGGCGGTGGCCCAGGGCCGGTCCTGGGTGCCGGCCGACCAGGACCCGCAGGTGCGTGCCCAGATCACCGGGGCGCTCGGTGGGTTGGCCGGCGTGCGGGACGTGGATCTGCAGCCCGGCCCGTCCGGGGCCACCCAGGTGGTGCTCACCCTGCCCGCCGGGTTGTCCCGCGCCGAGGTGGAGCAGATCACTACCGCAGCGGGCCGGGAACTGGCCAGGTGTGATCTCGTCGCCGAACGCGTCGATGCCGTGCAACTGCGGGTACGCGCGTGCTAAACTGACCGCTGACCAACCGGTCCGATCACGGGCCGGCACAAGCGGAGCCATTCCCACCCCTGCTCGATCGAACGGGTCACGCCGCAGCAGAGCCTGGGTCCCGGTCGCGGGCACCACGTGTCCGCAGAGCAGACGCTCAGACCACAGGCCTCCGCGACCCCGCGGGGGCCTTCCTCGTGGGACTCGGTATTTGATCCACTCACGAAGGAGCCACACATCAGCGAACCCCGTGTCAACGATCGGATTCGCGTTCCGGAAGTGCGCCTGGTCGGCCCGAACGGCGAGCAGGTAGGCATCGTCCGCGTCGAGGACGCGTTGCGTCTGGCGGCCGAAGCCGATCTCGACCTGGTCGAGGTCGCCCCGAACGCACGGCCGCCGGTCGCCAAGCTCATGGACTACGGCAAGTACAAGTACGAGTCGGACATGAAGGCCCGTGACGCTCGGCGGAAGCAGGCGAACACGAACCTGAAGGAGATCAGGTTCCGGCTCAAGATCGACGAGCACGACTACGAGACCAAGAAGGGCCACGTCGAGCGGTTCCTCAAGGGCGGGGACAAGGTCAAGGTCATGATCATGTTCCGCGGCCGCGAGCAGTCCCGCCCGGAGATGGGCATGCGACTGTTGCAGCGCCTCGCCGAGGACGTGGCCGATCTGGGCAGCGTGGAGTCCACCCCGCGCCAGGACGGGCGGAACATGACCATGGTGCTCGGCCCGCATGCCAAGAAGACCCAAGCGCGCAGCCAACAGCGCCGCGAGCGGGATGCTCGCGAAGAGCAGAGAAAGAACGACGCCGCGACGTCAGCCTGACAGGCGTCCGCACCACACCCGGCCCATCAGGGCGGGTAGACCAAGGAAGAGGCCATGCCTAAGAACAAGACCAACTCCGGTGCCAAGAAGCGCTTCCGCGTGACCGGCTCGGGGAAGATCATGCGTCAGCGCGCGCGCCACGTCCACAAGTTCCAGGAGCGCTCCAAGCGCCAGGCGCGCCGGCTGGTGAACGACGTGGTCGTCGCCCCTGCGGACACCAAGAAGACCAAGAAGCTGCTCGGCAAGTAAGCCGCCGACACAACCAAGGAGCAATACGTGGCACGCGTCAAGCGGGCGGTCAACGCCCATAAGAAGCGCCGTACAACCCTGGAACGCGCCAGCGGCTACCGCGGGCAGCGCTCCCGGCTGTACCGCAAGGCCAAGGAACAGGTCGACCACTCCCTCAACTACGCCTACCGCGACCGTCGGGCCCGTAAGGGCGACTTCCGCCGGCTGTGGATCCAGCGCATCAACGCTGCCGCGCGTAGTCACGGGCTGACCTACAACCGGTTCATCCAGGGCCTGCGGCTGGCCGAGGTGGACGTGGACCGCAAGATCCTCGCCGACCTGGCCGTCAACGACACCGAGGCCTTCGCCGCACTGGTGAAGGTCGCCAAGGACGCCCTGCCGGAGGATGTGAACGCCCCGGCCTCGGCCTGAAGTCCGCTCCGGAACGCCCGGCGATGATCCCCGACCTGACCGACCCGCGTGCACCGCGCGTCCGCCGGGTCCGATCACTCGCCGGGCGTTCTGTGCGTTCCCGGCAGGGCCGGTTCCTCATCGAGGGTCCGCAAGGGGTGCGCGCGGCCCTGGCGCACCGCCCGGAATTGCTCCAGGACGTCTATCTGACCCCGCAGGCGGCCCGGCGCCACCAGGACGTGGCCGACCTGGCCCGGCAGGTCGCCGCCGGTACCCCCTCGCTGCGGGTGCTCATCGGCACCGCGGACGTCCTGCAGGCGATGAGCCCGGACGCCCAGGGGGTGCTCGCGGTGGCCGCGCTCGCCGAGGAACCACCGATCGACGTCGACGCCGTCAACTTGGTCGCGTTCCTGCACCAGGTCCGTGACCCGGGGAACGCCGGCACCGTGATCCGCGCCGCCGACGCAGCGGGGGCCGACGCGGTGGTGCTGTCCGCGGCGAGCGTGGAACTGCACAACCCCAAGACGGTGCGGTCCACCGCCGGGTCGATGTTCCACCTGCCGGTGCGAACGGGGGCGGACCTCGCCGGATCGGTGGACCGGGCCCGCGCGGCGGGCATGCAGGTACTGGCGGCCGACGGCGACGGGCAGGTGGATCTGGACGACCTGGCCGACGCAGCGGCCGGCACAGCCGGCACCCGCGACGTGCCGGACCTACGCCGGCCCACGATGTGGGTGTTCGGCAACGAGGCCCACGGCCTGGAGTGGCACGAGCGCGACCTGGCCGACGCCGTGGTACGCATCGGGCTGCGCGGGCACGCGGAGTCGCTGAACCTGGCGATGGCGGCCACCCTGTGCCTGTTCGCCTCCGCCCGGGCACAGCGGTGACCGGCGCCGGGGCAGCGATGACCGGTGGTCGACGGCAGGACCGCTCCTTGCCGCCGAGCCTGCCGGCGGCGCCCGGTCGGCTGCAGGGGCTGCTCCACCGGGTCCAGCACCTGACCGCACGTGCCGGAAGCCGGCGGGTGATGATCGGCGTCGCCGGACCGCCCGGTGCGGGCAAGTCCACCGTGACCGGCCACCTACGGCAGGTGCTGCAGGAGCGCGGGACCCGGTCCGCCGTCGTCGGGATGGACGGGTTCCACCTGGCCCAGGCCGAACTGGAGCGCCTCGGCCGGCAGCGACGCAAGGGTGCGCCGGACACCTTCGACGCCCACGGTTACGTGGCGCTGCTGCACCGGCTGCGTGAGCATCCAGCGCATACGGTGTACGCACCGCGCTACGTGCGCGAGGCGCTGGAGGAACCGATCGGGTCGGCGATTCCCGTCCCGCCCGGCGTGCAGGTGGTGCTCACCGAGGGCAACTACCTGCTGCTGCCACAGGAGCCGTGGGATCAGATCCCGCGGCTCCTCGATGAGGTCTGGTTCATCGGGACCGGCGAGGACGTACGCCGCCAGCGGCTGCTGGCCCGTCATCTCGCCGCGGGCAAGTCGCAGGCCGAGGCGCTGGCCTTCACCGACGGGTCCGATGCGGCGAACGCCGACCTCATCGCGGCCACCCGGCACCGCGCCGACCTCATCATCGACTGGGACTGAGCGGCCCGCCGCCGGACCGCGCCCGGGACGGTCCCCTCACGGCCCGGGGCCCACGAGGGTGCCGACGAACGTACCGACGGCGACCGAGAACGGTGTGACGTACAGGATGAACAGGCCGACGTTGCGCAGGTTCGCCCGGACCCTGGCCCGGGTCATCCCGCGTCTGCGTAGCCGCAGGCGTCTGCCGACCGGTCCGATGCTCGGCGCCCGCCGCCGGTGATGACCGAGTTTCGCCATTTCGGCCTCGAACGCCTTCCGCCGTCGGGCATCGTCCTCGGACTCGGGCGGTTGCACGTCCAGATCCCGGTAGCGCCCCGCCCGCGCCACGATCGGGGGCACCACGTCCCGCAGCAGGGCACCGATCGTGTGCCACGGTGCCGGATCGGTGAAGTCCGCCGCGCCGCTGGTGAAGAAGATCAACTTGTTGTCGCGGATCTCCACGTTCATGTGCGGTCCGTGCTCCGCCAGGGCGGCCATCACCTCCGGTGTCAGCAGGAACATCGCGTCGGTCTCATAGGCGCGCGGGGCGAATACCCGGAAGGAGTCGGCGAACGTGCCGCCGCGCAGGATCTGCTGATCGGGGTGCGGCAGCGGAAGGTCACGGGGCAGGGAGCCGTCCGACGTGGCGTCCAGGACCAGGTGCGGCTGTGGTTCCGGCAGGGTCACGGTCAGGTAGTGCCACCGCAGGGGCGGTTCCCGGCGTGACCTGAGATTGCCGAACTCGACCCCCGGGGCGGTGAACCGGGGATAGCAGCTGGCGGTCCGGCTCTCCCCGGTGATCAGCGAGGCGAAGTGCGCCCGCCGCACCGGGGCGTACTCGAACCCGTTCGCGCCGGCCACCAGTGCACTGCGCCGCGCCGCCATCCGCTCCTCGCGGCCGGGTTGCCGGGCCCGCTCGAAGAGCCGGCACGTGCCCCGCACCCCGAGCGCGAAGATGCCCATCGTCACCACCACCACGGGCACGTGGCCCAGACGCCACCCGCCGCGAGCCTCGACATCGGCTGCGATGTAGATCCACACGAACGCCAGGTACCACAGCAGCACCAGCAGACTGATCGAGCCGGCCAGGCTGACCTTCCTGGGGACCCACGGGGGAGGCTCGTGGGCGCGCTCGTCGCCGATCGCTGCCTCGACGTCGGCCTCAGGGGCGCTGAGCCAGCGCACATCCACTTCCGCAGCCCTCCGTCCGGTGAAAACCCCCGGGGCAGTGTAACGACCCGTCCGCCTGATGCGCCCACCGCATCCCGGTGACCCGTCGCGGCGGCAGTATCGTGCTCCAGATGGGAACCGTGCCGCAGCGCCCGGACCGGCGCCGATGGCTGCCGGCTCTGCTCGCCGTGGCGCTGACCATGACGCTGGTGGCCCTCACCTTCACCCCGGCGCGGGCCAGCGTGGGCGGGTCGGCGCACGCAACCGCGGTGCAGGCCCGGGCCCCGCAGGTGGAACTGGACGTGCAGGCCACCGGGACGATCTCCGCGGTCCAACCGATCCTCGACCGGCTCACCCGGGATCCGGTGCTCGCCGGCCGGCAGATCACCGCAGCCCAGGTGGGCACGCCGGAGGCGCCGGCCGGCACCGAGGCGGACACCGTCCCGCAACAGCGCATCCCCGGGCTGGTGACCGTGGAGGAGAGCCACGCCCGCACGCAGCGGGTCCAGGACGCCGAACTGTCCGCGCAGGCTCGCACCGGGCAGGTGAGCGTGGGTCTGCTCGGGCTCGATGTGCTGCGGGTGGGTCCGGTGCTCGCCGGCGCCACCACCCATCCCACCCAGGAGCCCACCGCACGCGCGCAGGAACCGCAGGTGGAGTTCTTCGGCCGGGACGTGCCGCTGCCGGCCGAGGAGCCGATCGAGGTCGATGAGCAGCTGTCCACCGCCGATGCGCTCGCCGCGCTGGAGACGGCGGTCCCGGGCCTGCAGGGCCTGGTGGAGGCGATCGGGGGAGTGGTGGAGGCCGGCGGCGGGGTCCAGGTGCACATGGGCCGCAGCGCCGAGGCCGATCCGCGCACCGGGCGGGCCGGCGCGGTGGGATTCCACGCCGCGGTGCACCTGGACCTGCACGCCCGGGTGTGCATCCCGAACCTGTCCGGTGGCTGCCTGGCCGAGGTCACCATCCGCACCGACGCCACCGTGCTGGACCTGGTGCTCGCCGAGACCCTCGTGGAGCGCCCCGAGACGATGCCGGTGGTCGAGCGCATCGACTGGGCGGTGGTGGTCCCGGTGATCGCCCTGGTGGCAGTGGTGCTCTTCGCGCTCGGGTTGGCGCTGGGCAGGTACCGCCGCACCGGTTACGGTGACCGGTCATGAGGGTGTTCGCCGCGTTGAACCTGTCCGATGAGGCCGCCGACCACCTCAACCTCACCGTCCGGTCGATGCAGTCGGCCACCGCCACCCCGCTGCGGTGGGTGCACCACGCCCAGTGGCACATCACCACCGCCTTCTACGGGGAGGTGCCGGAGGGGGCGGTGGGGGAACTGGCCGGGGAACTCACCCGGGTGGCCGCCGCCAGCCGGCCGATGTCGCTGCACCTGTCCGGGGCCGGTTCGTTCGCCGGCCGCACGCTGTGGATGGGCGTGAGCGGCCGCACCAGCGCCGATGAGACGACGTTGGTGGACCTGATGCGTGCGTGCGCCGAACTGGGCGCGGACCGGGACCGCCAGCGCGCCCACCTCACCGTGGCGCGGGTCGCCGGCGGGCGGGGCCGGCGCGGCAACGCGGCCTCGCGTCCGGGCACCGGCCTGGCCCATCTGGTGCGGGCGCTGTCGGTCTACCGCGGCCCGTACTTCGAGGTGGGCGAGGTGGTGCTGTACTCCTCCCGGTTGGGTGCCGGACCCGCGGGAGGGCCGTTGCACGAACGCCTCATCGGCGCCCCGCTCGGCTCCCCCGGGCCGGCCCCGTCCGGCTCAGGTGCTTCCCGGTGACCTGCGGCGTTGTCCACCCGGGCCCGGTGCTGCCAGACTCTCCCCATGGATCTGCCCGTGCCATGGCCGCTGGCGCCGATGCTGGCCAAGGCCGCCAAGAACGTCCCGGACCCGGGTGCGGTGGAGGGCGGGTACGCCTATGAGCCGAAGTGGGACGGGTTCCGTGCCCTCATCGGCCGTGATGGTGATGACCTGCAGATCATCAGCCGCGGCGGGAAGGACCTGGGCCGCTACTTCCCCGAACTCCTGGACGCCCTGCCCGGGCTCCTGCCCACCAGGTGCGTGCTGGACGGGGAGGTGGTGGTGCGCAGCGGCCCGCCCGGCAGCCAGCGCCTGGACTGGGAGGCGCTCTCGGCGCGGATCCACCCGGCGGTCTCCCGTATCAACCTGCTGGCCGAGCAGACACCGGCGGAGTTCATCGCCTTCGACCTGGCGGCCCTGGACGGAGCGGACCTGACCGGCGAGCCCTTCCGTACCCGCCGCGAGCACCTGGCGCAGGCGCTGGACACCGCCCGACCGCCGCTGCACCTGACCCGGCTCACCGAGGATGTCGAGCGGGCCCGGGGGTGGCTGCACCGGTTCGAGGGCGCCGGGCTGGACGGGATCATCGCCAAGGCCTGGCAGGGCACCTACCAGAGCGGTAAGCGCACCATGATCAAGGTCAAGCACGCCCGCACCGCCGAGGCGGTCGTGGTGGGCTACCGGATCCACAAGTCCGGCACCGGTGTGGGGTCGCTGTTGCTCGGGATGTACACCGACAGCGGCGAGCTGGTGAACGTCGGTGGCATCTCGGCGTTCACCACCGCTCGCCGGGCCGCCCTGATCGACGAGCTCCAACCGTGGGTGATCCGGGACGACGACGGCGAGGCGGTGCTGGGGGAGACCGACCGGTCCCGCTTCTCCGCCAGCAAGGACGTCAGTTTCGTGCGGCTGCGTCCCGAACGGGTGGTGGAGGTGGCCTTCGACCAGCTGGAGGGCGACCGGTTCCGGCACGCGGTGCAGTTCCTGCGGTGGCGCCCGGATCGCGACCCGCGTTCGGCCACCCTGGACCAGGTGGACCGTGCCATGGCCTACGACCTGGCAGAGGTCCTCACCTGAGCCTCAGGCAGGGCTGTCGTACTCACTGTCCGCGCGGCGCTTCTTCGACGGCTGCACCCGGGGCGGTTCACCCGGCATCTTCGGATATTCCGGGGGGAAGGGTTCCTCGCCCAGGCCGGCGTCCAGGTCCTCCTGCCACCACGACATCGCCGTGGCCAGCGTTCCGACGTGGTCGTCCATCGCCGCCCAGGCATCACCGGAGGCGTCCAGGATCTGCGGCACGGTGTGCACCGTGAGGTCGTGGGGATCGACGTCGTCCAGTTCCTCCCAGCGCACCGGCATGGACACCGGTGCACCGGGCAGGGGCCGGGCCGAGTACGCCGAGGCGATGGTGCGGTCCCGGTTCGCCTGGTTGAAGTCCACGAAGACCTTCTCCCCGCGCTCCTCCTTCCACCACGCGGTGGTCACCAGGTCCGGTAGCTCACGCTCCAGCCGCCGGGCGATCGCGATCACCCCGTGGCGCACGTCCAGGAACTCCCGCTCGGGCTCGATCCGGGCGTAGACGTGCAACCCTCGCGAACCGGAGGTCTTCACGTGGGCGACCAATCCGGCGTCGGTCATCACCTGGCGCAGCCCGTGGGCGGCCGTGACCACATCGGCGAACGCGCGGCCCGGCTGGGGGTCCAGGTCGATGCGCAACTCATCGGGGTTGTCGTTGTTCTCCGTGCGCACCGGCCAGGGGTGGAAGGTGATCGTGTTCATCTGCACCGCCCACACCGCGGTGGCCACCTCATCGATCACCAATTGGGGGTGCGAGCGGCCCGAGGGGTAGGTGCACATCGTGGTGCGTGCCCAGTCCGGTACCCCGCGCGGGGGGTTCTTGGAGAAGAACTCCTCCCCGGTGATGCCCTCGGGGAACCGCTGCAGCGTCACCGGTCGGTTGCCCACCGCCCGTAGCAGCGCCTCACCGACGTCGATCAGGTAGCGCGCGTAGTCCTCCTTGGTGACCTCGGCCCGGCCCTGCGCGGCCGGCCACAGCACCCGGTCGGGGGAGGACAGGCGCACCTGCCGCGCGGTCGGTCCGGGCACATCGAGCATCGTCGCCTTGGAGGCCATGGTCCTGCACGCTACTCCTCGGTGAGCAGCGCGGCATAGCGATCCAGGTCCACGTTCCCACCGGACAGGATCACCCCCACCCGTGCCCCGGCCACCAGGCCCGGGTCGGCCAGCACCGCGGCCAGGCCCAGCACCCCGGTGGGTTCGGCGATGAGTTTGCAGGTCTGGGCCAGCAACCGCATCGCGTCGCGCAGTTCGGGGTCGGTGGCGGTGAGGACGCCGGCGGCGCCGGCGGCGATCACCTCGAAGGTGTGGGTGCCCAGCGCGGTGGTCTGCACCCCGTCGGCGATCGTGGTGGGCACCTCGATCGTCACGATCCGGCCCTGCTCCAGGGAGCGGCGCCCGTGGTCCCCGGTCTGCGGCTCCACCCCGTACACGCGGGTCCCCGGGGGGCCGCCAGCGGCGGCCAGGATGGTGCCGGACAGCAGCCCGCCACCGCCCAAGGGGGTCAGGATCACATCGAGGGGGCCGGCGTCCTCGATCAACTCCCTCGCGGCGGTTCCCTGGCCGGCGATGATGTGCGGGTGGTCGTAGGGCGGGATGAGGGTCAGACCCTGCTCGGCGGCCAGCCGGGCGCCGATCTCCTCCCGGTCCTCGGTGAAGCGGTCATAGCCCACCACGTGGGCGCCGTACTCACGGGTGGCGCGCACCTTCACCGCCGGGGCGTCGTGGGGCATCACGATCGTGGCCGGCACGCCTAGTTCACTGGCGGCCAGCGCGATCGCCTGGGCGTGGTTGCCCGAGGAGTACGCGATCACCCCGGCCCGGCGCTGCTCGGGTTCCAGCTGCAACAGCGCGTTGAACGCCCCGCGCACCTTGAACGCCCCGGCCCGCTGCAGGTTCTCGCACTTGAGGAACACCTGCGCGCCCGCCCGGGCGTCCAGCCGCCGGGAGGTCACCACCGGGGTGCGGTGCACGCGGGTGGCGATCCGCTGCGCGGCGGCTGTGACGTCCTCGGGCGTCATCGGTCTCTCAGGCGACCTCGCGGTAGGCCTCGGCCAGCCGTCGCACGCCCTCCTCGATCTCCGGCACGGTGACCGAGGAGTAGGCCAGCCGCAAGGCGTTGCGGCTGTCGTCGGTGACGAAGTCGCTGCCCTTGACCACTGCCACACCGCGGCGGGCGGCCGCCTCGGCGAGCGCGTCGCCGTCGACCCCCTCGGGCAGTCGCACCCACATGAAGTACCCGCCCTCGGGTTCGACGAAACTCACCTCGGGCAGGTGTGCACGGAGCCCCTCGGCCAGCGCCCGGACCCGCGCGGACAGGGCGGTCTTGACGGTCTCGACCGAGGCCTCGAAGGACCCGCCGCGCACGAACTCGTTCACGATCGACTGCGACACCATCGAGGGGGAGATGTAGGTGTTGGTCGCCAGCGTGGTGATCCTGCCGATCAGATCGGGTGCACCCACCAGGTAACCCACGCGGATCCCGGGGCACACCGTCTTGGAGAAGGAGGAGGCGTAGACCACCTCCCCGCCGGTGGCCAGGGAGAGCATGGTGGGGTGCGTGGTGCCGCTGAACCGCAGTTCGACGTACGGGTCGTCCTCGAAGATGGTGAAGTCGTACTCCCGGGCCAGGGCCACCAGCGCCCGGCGCTTGTCCTCGGCGAGGGTGTACCCGGCGGGGTTCTGGAAGTTCGGGATGATGTGCGCCAGGCTGATCCGGGTGCCACCGGCCAGCAGATCGGCCAGCGCGCTGACGTTCACGCCGTCGGATTCCAGTTCCACCGGGTGCAACTGCGCCTGCCGCTCGCCCAGGGACAGCAGGGTGCGGTCGTAACTGGGCCGTTCCACCACCACGCCGTCACCGGGCTGCACCAGGGTCTGGAACAGGAACGCATCGGCCTGCATCGAGCCGTTGGTGACCAGGACGTGGTCCTCGGGCACGCCGTGACGCTCGGCGATCCAGGCCCGCAGCGGCTTGTACCCCACCGCCGTGCCGTAGGCGAACGTGCCCGCCGGGTCCTTGCTGAAGGCTCGTTCGGCGGCTCGGCGCAGGCCGTCCACATCGATGATGTCGAGCGACGGGGCGCCGCGGGCGAAGGAGATCGGTGCGGGTTCAGAAGCCATGGGGCCACCCTACCGATAGCCCTCGGGCGCAGAACGCGGCGGGCGGTCCTCGCTCAACCCCGGGGCCTGCGGTTCCGGCGCACCCGCCGCAGCACGAACAGCACCAGCAGGGCCCCGATCACCGCCAGGGTGAGGTTGGAGAGCACCTGGCTCCAGCGCTCCAGCGCCGGTTGGATCGCCGGACCGAACACGAAGCCCAGGCCGATCCAGATCGCATTCCACACCCCCGAGCCGATCACGGTGTAGACCACGAACGTGACCGTCCGCATCCGCACGATCCCGGCCGGGACCGAGATCACGCTGCGCACCAGGGGCACGCACCGCCCGACCAGCACCGCCGGCCCGCCCCACCGGTCGAAGAACGCGCTCGCGCGGTCCATGTCCTGCCCGTCCATCAACGGTACGGCCTCCAGCAACGCCCGGGTACGGTGCGGTCCCAGCGCCGCCCCGAGGCCGTACCAGAGCAGGGCACCCAGCAGAGAGGCGCAGGTAGCGGCCAGCAGCGCCCCCCAGTAACTCATCCGGCCCTCGTACGCCAGGAACCCCGCACCGGGCAGCATGACCTCGGAGGGAACGGGGGGGAAGACGGTCTCGATGAGCACCGCGATGCCCACCCCGACCTCGCCGATGCGTTCCATCAGCGACAGCACCCAGCCGATGAACCCCTCGTACTCCACCTGCCGGCTCCCCGCGCCCGCCGCGCCGGCCGCGCCCGCCGCGGCCTCCGCCCAGCCCGGGTCCAGGGCGATCGAGGGGGCCCGGGTGGCGTGCATCCACCAAGTGTGGACCAGCGTGGCGCGGGTCGCCCCGCCGGCACCCCGGGCGGCGGCGGTGTGCCATGATTGGGCCATGCGTACGTTCCCGCGTCGATTTAGCCGGCCCGTCCGTGGGCCGGCGCGCGGTTGAGCCACGTCGTCACGCCCCGGGCGGGCCATCCCGACCACCTGCAGTGACCACTCCCGGAAGGTTCGTATGTCCTCCCCGATCTCCCCTCTGGATACAGAGGCCATCGACCGTGCCGTCGATGACGCCCTGAGTGCGATCGCCGCGGCCCGCGATCTCGACGAACTCAAACAGGCACGTATCGCCCACCTCGGTGACACCAGTGCGCTGGTCCTGGCCAACCGGGCGATCGGCTCCCTGGACAAGGCGGACAAGGCCACCGCGGGCCGGGCGATGGGTCAGGCGCGCGGGCGGGTGAACAAGGCGCTCGCGGAGCGGGAGAAGGTGCTCACCGCCCAACGGGACGCCGAGGTGCTGCGCACCGAAGCGGTGGACGTGACCATCCCGGCCCACCGCCGGCCGATGGGCGCCCGCCATCCGCTGGAGACCCTCAGCGAGGAGATCGCCGACTTCTTCATCTCCATGGGCTGGGACATCGCCGAGGGGCCCGAGGTGGAACACGAATGGTTCAACTTCGACGCGCTGAACTTCGGGCCGGACCACCCCGCGCGGCAGATGCAGGACACGTTCTTCGTGGCCGACGGCTCCGACGGCGCGGCGGAGCACCTGGTGCTGCGCACCCACACCTCCCCGGTGCAGGCCCGCACCATGCTGGAGCGCGGCGTGCCGGTGTACGTCGCCTGCCCCGGCAAGGTGTTCCGCACCGATGAGCTGGACGCCACCCACACCCCGGTGTTCCACCAGGTGGAGGGCCTGGCCGTGGACAAGGGCCTGACGATGGCGAACCTGCGCGGCGTGCTGGATCACTTCGCCCGGGCGATGTTCGGCACCGAGGCGCGTACCCGCATCCGCCCGAGCTTCTTCCCGTTCACCGAACCCAGCGCGGAGATGGACCTGTGGTTCCCGCAGAAGAAGGGCGGCCCGGGCTGGATCGAGTGGGGCGGGTGCGGCATGGTCCACCCCAACGTGCTGCGCGCCTGCGGCATCGACCCCGAGGAGTACACCGGATTCGCCTTCGGGATGGGCCTGGAACGCACCCTGATGCTGCGCCACGGTATCGAGGACATGCACGACATGGTCGAGGGCGATATCCGCTTCTCGCTGCAAGGAGGCCGTTGATGCCGCACATAACGGTCGACTGGCTGGGTGAGCACGTCGACGTCCCGCCGGGCACCAGCATCTCCGACGTCGCCGCCGCGCTGGTCCGGGTGGGACTGGAGGAGGAGGAGATCCACACCCCCGACATCACCGGCCCGGTGGTGGTGGGACGGGTGAAGGAGGTCACCAAGGAGGAACACTCCAACGGTAAGACCATCTCCTGGTGCCAGGTGGACGTCGGCGAGCACAATCCCGAGGACGCCCCCACCCGCGGCATCGTGTGCGGGGCCCACAACTTCGGCCCGGGTGACGCGGTCGTGGTGGCCCTCCCCGGCGCCGTGCTTCCCGGCGGGTTCGAGATCAGCGCCCGCAAGACCTACGGCCACATCTCCGACGGGATGATCTGCTCCGCCGCCGAACTCGGGGTGGGTGAGGACCACTCCGGCATCCTGGTGCTGGACTCCGGCGCCCCCGAGCCCGGCACCGACGCCCTGGGTCTGCTCGGCCTGACCGAGCAGGTGCTGGAGGTCAACGTCACCCCGGACCACGGGCACTGCTTCAGCGTGCGCGGCATCGCCCGCGAGTACGCCCACGCCACCGGCACGCCGTTCACCGACCGTGGGCGCCCGCACACCCCCCTGCCGGCACCCACCGAGCAGGGCTTCGCCGTCGTCGTCGACGATCACGCCCCGATCCACGGGCAGGTGGGCTGCGACCGGTTCACCACCCGGATCGTTCGCGGTGTGGACCCGCAGGCACCCACCCCGGACTGGATGGCACGGCGGTTGCGCCAGGCCGGCATGCGCCCGATCTCCGTGGCGGTGGACATCACCAACTACGTGATGCTCGACCTGGGCCAGCCGATCCACGCCTATGACCTGGACAGCCTTCGCGCCCCGATCGTGGTCCGGCGCGCCCGGGCCGGTGAACGGCTCACCACGCTCGACGACGTCGAACGCACCCTGGACGGTGAGGACCTGCTCATCACCGACTCCCACGGAGGGCACGGCGCACGGATCCTCGGCCTGGCCGGGGTGATGGGCGGCGCGGAGACCGAGGTCAGCGCCGACACCACCGACGTGCTCATCGAGGCCGCCCACTTCGACCCGATCACCGTGGCCCGCACCGCCCGGCGCCACCGGCTGCCGTCGGAGGCGGCGAAACGGTTCGAACGCGGCGTGGACCCGCACCTGGCCCCGGTCGCGGCGCAGATGGTGGTGGACCTGCTGGTGCGGTACGCCGGGGGTACGGCCGACCCGGCGGTCAGCGACCTGGACACCACCACACCGCCGGCCCCGATCACGTTGGACCCGGACCTGCCCGCGCGGATGGTCGGGGTGGACTACACCCACCAGCAGGTGAGCCAGACGCTGTCCGCACTCGGCGCCGAGGTCGAGACGGCGGAATCCGGGAAACTGCGCATCACACCGCCCACCTGGCGGCCGGACCTGACCGGGCCGGAGGACCTGGTGGAAGAGGTGGCCCGGTTGCAGGGCTATGACCAGGTGCCCTCGGTGCTGCCGGCAGCCCGTCCCGGCCGCGGGTTGACGAGGCAGCAGCAGCAGCGCCGGCGGGTGGCGCAGATGCTCGCCGACACCGGGATGGTGCAGGTGCTCACCTATCCCTTCACCAGCGCCCAGCGGGACGAGGACCTGGGATTGGCCGACGACGACGAGCGCAGGCTGCGGATGCGACTGACCAATCCGTTGGCGGACAACCAGCCGTACCTGCGGACCACGCTGTTGCACACCCTGGTCGATGCCGCGGTGCGCAACGTGGGCCGGGGGATGACCGACGTCGCCATCTTCGAGATCGGGATGGTCACCCGGCCGGGGGAGCGCCACGCCAGTCCGCTGCCCCCGCTGGGAGCGCTGCCCCCGGCGCAGGACCTGACCGCGATCCACGCCGCGGTGCCGGACCAGCCCCGGCACGTTGCCGGGGTGTTCACCGGGTACGCCGACCCGCCGGGGGTGCACAGCACGGGCCGGCCTGCGGACTACACCGACGCCCTCAGCGCGGTGGAGCGCATCTGCCGCGTCCTGGGCCTGCAGGTGCGGGTAGAGGCCGATACCGAGCGGCCGCCGTTCCACCCGGGGCGGTGTGCGCAGGTACGCGGACCGGCCGGTGAGCTCTTCGGGCACGCGGGGGAGTTGGCTCCCAAGGTGATCACCGCGCTCGGGCTACCTGCCCGCACGGTGGCGTTCGAGGTGAACCTGGACGCGATGATCGACGCCGCCCCGCCCGGTCCGGCGCAGTTCCGGCCCGTGTCCACCTATCCGGCGGCCAAGGAGGACATCGCGCTCGTGGTGCCGGCGCAGGTGCCCGCCGGGCAGGTCCTGGCCACCGTGCGCGACGGCGCCGGGGACCTGGCCGAGTCGGTGCACATGTTCGACCGGTACGAGGGAGAGTCCGTGGGACCCGACGAGGTCTCCCTGGCGTTCGCGCTGCGGTTGCGCGCACCGGACCGGACCCTGACCGCCCAGGACGCGGCCCGGGTGCGCGAACAGGTGGTGGCGCTGGCCGCCGAACGTCACGGGGCCCGGCTGCGCACCTGACCGGCCGGTGGGCGAGCGCGGAGCGCTGGTGGCGGTTCCCGGGGACCTAGGTCCCTGGGAAAGCGGCATGGCCGGGGTCATGCTGGAGGCATGAAGATCCTGGTAGCGGTGGCCTCCACCTACGGCGCCACCCATGAACTGGCCGGGTGGGTCCGGGACGCACTGGCGGACGCGGGCCACACCGTCACCCTGGAGCGGGTGGAGGAGGTGACCGACCTGCAGTCCTATGACGCGGTGGTCCTGGGTTCGGCGGTGTACATCGGCCGGATCCTCACCCACGCCCGTCAGTTCGCCCGCCGGCTGGAGAGCGAGTTCGCCCCCGGACCGGTGTGGGTCTTCGCCTCGGGGATGAAGAACAACACCCCCAACCCGCTGCAACCGGAGTACACCCGGCCCCAGGACCCCCCGTACTTCGGCGGTCAGTACCCGATCTTCGGCGGACGGGTGAACCCCGGGGAACTGGGCCCGGCCGAACGCGCCCTGGCCGGTTTCGTCGGCTCCCACGGCAAGGACGCACGTGACCGCGAACTGGTGCGGGCCTGGGCGCGGAAGGTGGACGAGCGGATGCGCCGGGAGCGCGTGGCCTGACCGGCGCTCCTCAGCGGCTCAGGGAACCAGCAGCACCTTGCCGGTGGTGCGCCGCTGCTCGAGTGCGCGATGTGCCTCGGCGGCCTCGGCCAGCGGGTACTGCGCGCCGATGTGCACCCGCAGGGACCCCTGCGCCACGGCGTCGAACACCGCCTTCGCCCGGTGCAGCAGCTCGGCCCGATCGGCGATGTAATGGAACACCGTCGGCCGGGTGACGAACAACGATCCGGCGGCGTTCAACCGCTGCAGGTCGAACGGCGGAACCTGCCCCGAGGCGCCGCCGAAGAGCACGAGCAGACCGCGCGTGCGCACACTGGCCAGGGAACCGTCGAAGGTGTCCTTCCCCACGCCGTCGTACGCGACATCCACGCCCGCTCCACCGGTCAGGTCGCGCACCGTGCGGGACAGTTCGGTGGTCATATCGGTGAACCTGTCGTACCGAATCACCTCATCGGCACCGGCGCCCCGGGCCAGTTCCTCCTTGGCCTCGGTGGACACCGTGGTGATCACCCGTGCGCCGCGGGCCCGGGCGAGCTGGGTGAACAACAGTCCCACCCCGCCGGCGCCGGCGGTGAGCAGCACCTCCTCGCCGGACTGCAGGTCGTGCACCCCGTCCACCAGCATGTGGGCGGTCATCCCCTGCAGCGGCAGCGCCGCTGCGGTGTGCAGGTCCACCCCGTCCGGTACCGGCACCAGCACGTTGGCATCGATCGCGAGGTAACTGGCGTAGGAGTCCCCGCCGCTGCTCGCCCAGGCCACGCGGTCGCCGACCGACACCTCGGTCACTCCCTCGCCCACCGACACCACCTCGCCGGCGCCCTCGTTGCCCGGGGCGAGGGGGAAGCGGGCCTTGTAGACCCCCGAGCGGACGTAGGTGTCGTAGAAGTTGACCCCGGCGGCGGCGACCCGGACCACCACCTGGCCCGGGCCGGGCGTGGGTTCTGGTCTCCTGGTCAGTTGCAGGGCGTCGGGACCACCTGGCTGCTGTGCTTCGATAACGTGCATGGGACCAATCTAGGAGGTCACGCCCTGCGCTGCGTCCTGGCCCGGGTAGACGTCCGGGTAGACGGCCGGCTCCTTACCCAGGTGCCGGGCCACCTCGGTGCGCCGCTGGAGCACCTCCGGGCGCAGGTCCTGCATCTCGGCCAGGATCCGTTTGCGCACGCGCTTGGCCAGTAGGTCCACGTACAACTGGCCCTGGAGGTGACCCGTCTCGTGCTGGAAGCACCGGGCCAGGTATCCGCTCGCCTCGTGCTCCAGGGGCCGGCCGTCCCGGTCCACCCCGCGCAACCGCACCTGGTACGGACGGAACAGGTCGGCACCGGGCCCGGGCACCGACAGGCACCCCTCGGTCATCTCCTCGGTCTCCTCCGACAGCACCTCGAGGCGGGGGTTGAGCACGTGCCCCACGTGGCGCACCCCGTCGCCGTCGGTCAGGTCGTAGACGAACACCTGCAGGTCCACCCCCACCTGGTTGGCCGCCAGACCCACGCCCTCGGCCACCAGCATGGTGGTGAACATGTCGTCGATGAGATCGGCCAGGTCCTGCGTGCCGAACTCGCGCACCTCCTGGCAGGGCCGGTGCAGCACGGGCTCGCCGATCTCGGTGATGCGGCGTACCCGGCCGCGTTCGGCCATCGGCGGGATCAGCGGGAAGTCGGCCACCTCCACCCCCTGCACCAGGGTGCGCACCACCGGGGCGGTGTCGTCGGCGTCGACGGCGTCATCGGCCCCGACCGGGTCCGTCTCCTCGAGGCCGCCGGTACCGGAGGGTGCGTTCTGCTCACTCATGGGCGTTATTGTCGCCCATCGCGGCACCCCTCGGGTGCGCCGGACGGACGCGAGGAACGACGACGTGGGCGGCATCACCCCGCGGCCGGTGCGGGGACGGCGTCGGGCATGTATAGTTATGCAGGTGTCTGTATCCGTTGCTGTCGCAGGGGCCTCCGGCTACGCCGGGGGCGAGGTGCTCCGCCTGCTGCTCGACCATCCCCGGGTGCGTATCGGGGCGCTCACCGCCCACACCAAGGCCGGGGAACTGCTCGGCGCGCACCATCCGCACCTGACCCCGCTGGCCGACCGGGTGCTGCAGCCCACCACCGCCGAGGTGCTGGCCGGCCACGACGTGGTGATCCTCGCCCTGCCGCACGGCGCCTCCGGGCCGATCGCCGCCGACCTGGACCCCGACGTGCTCGTGCTGGACTGCGGCGCCGACCACCGCCTGGCCGATCCCGCTGCCTGGGAAGCCTTCTACGGCACCGACCATGCGGGCACCTGGACCTACGGCCTGCCCGAACTCATCCGCGCCGACGCGGACCCGGCAGGGCACCAGCGGGACCTGCTCCACGCCGAGCGCCGGATCGCGGTACCGGGCTGCAACGTCACCGCCGTCACCCTCGGTCTGCAACCCGGGATCGCCGCCGGTCTGGTGCAGGCCACCGACATCGTGGCGGTCCTGGCCAACGGGTACTCCGGGGCGGGGAAGAGCCTCAAACCGCACCTGCTCGCCGCGGAGGGACTGGGATCGGCCCAGCCCTACGCCGTCGGCGGCTCGCATCGCCACATCCCCGAGATCGAACAGAACCTGCGCCTGGCCGGGGCCGGGGAGGTGCGGTTGAGTTTCACCCCCACCCTGGTCCCGATGGCCCGGGGGATCCTGGCGACCATCACCGCGCCCCTGGCGCCGGGCGCCGACCCGGCGGACCTGCGCCCGGGCTGGGACCGGGCCCTGGCCGACGAACCATTCGTGCACCTGCTCCCCGAAGGGCAATGGCCGACGACGGCCGCCACCACCGGAGCCAACATCGCCCAGGTGCAACTCGCCCACGATGCCCGCGCCGGGCGCGTGGTGGTGATCTGCGCCCTGGACAACCTGGTCAAGGGCACCGCCGGTGCCGCACTGCAGACGATGAACCTGGCCCTCGGCTGGCCGGAGACCACCGGACTGACTACCACCGGAGTCGCACCGTGAGCGTCACCGCCCCCCGGGGGTTCCGCGCCGCCGGCGTACGCGCCGGCCTGAAGACTTCCGGACGGGACGTGGCGCTGGTGGTCAACGACGGACCGCAGCACACCGGCGCGGCCGTCTTCACCCGCAACCGGGTCACCGGCTGGCCGGTGCAGTGGTCCCGCCGGGCGATCGCCGACGGTGTGGTGCGCGCGGTGGTCCTCAACTCCGGCGGTGCGAACGCGTGCACCCCGCCGGAGGGATACGCCCACGCCCGACGCACCGCCGAGACCGCGGCCGGCCACCTCGGCGGCAGCGCGCAGGACGTGGTGGTCTGCTCCACCGGGCTGATCGGGGAGTTGCTGCCCATCGATGACCTGCTGACCGGCGTGGCCGCGGCGGCCGGTGACCTGAGCGCCGACGGCGGCCAGGACGCCGCCGAGGCCATCATGACCACCGACACCGTGCCCAAGACCGTGACCGTGGCGGGCGGCGAGTACCGCATCGGCGGGATGGCCAAGGGCGCGGGCATGCTCGCGCCGTCGCTGGCCACCATGCTGTGCGTGCTCACCACCGACGCCGTCCTCGATGCCGCCGCCGCGGACGCCGCGCTGCGGGAGGCCACCGCGGCCACCTTCGACCGGATCGACTCCGACGGGTGCATGTCCACCTCCGACACCGTGGTGCTGATGGCCTCCGGCGCCAGCGGCCACACCCCGGCACCGGAGGAATTCACCGCCGAACTCACCCGCGCGTGCGCGGAGTTGTCCCGCGCGCTGATCGCCGACGCCGAAGGGGCCACCAAGGAGATCGCCATCCGCGTCACCGGCGCGCACTCGCTCGGTGCGGCAGAGGCGGTGGGCCGGGCAGTGAGCCGGTCCAACCTGGTCAAGACCGCCATGTTCGGCCAGGACCCGAACTGGGGCCGCATCCTGGCGGAGGTGGGCACCGTCCCGGCCGACGTCGCCCCGTTCGAGGCGACCGAGGTGGACGTGGCCATCAACGGCGTATGGGTGTGCCGCGGCGGGGTGGCCGCCGCCGACCGCTCGCAGGTGGACCTCACCGGCCGGGAGGTCCAGGTGCGGATCGATCTGCACGCCGGCACCGCCGAAGCCACCATCTGGACCAACGACCTGTCCCACGCCTACGTCCACGAGAACAGCGCCTACTCCACATGAACCACAACGCTCCCGCCGCACGCAGGATCGATACCGCCACCGACCTGGACCCGGACCAGAAGGCCGAGGTGCTCATCCAGGCCCTGCCCTGGCTGGAACGGTTCGCCGGCGCGGTGGTGGTGATCAAGTTCGGCGGCAACGCCATGGTCGATGACCGGCTGGAGAAGGCCTTCGCCCAGGACATCCGGTTCTTCCGCTACGCGGGCCTCAAACCCGTCGTCGTGCACGGCGGCGGACCACAGATCTCCAGCATGCTGCAACGCCTGGCGATCACCTCGGAGTTCCGCGGGGGGCTGCGCGTCACCACCCCGGAGACGATGGACGTGGTGCGCATGGTCCTCACCGGTCAGGTGCAACGCACCCTGGTCTCGGCCCTGAACAGCGACGACCCGCTGGCCGTGGGACTGTCCGGGGAGGACGCCGGGCTGTTCCGCGCCAAGCGCAGACAGGCGACCGAGGACGGCCGCGCGGTGGACGTGGGCCTGGTGGGGGACGTGGTACAGGTGGATCCCCGCGCCGTGCAGGACCTGCTGGCCGCCGGGCGCATCCCCGTGGTCAGCACCATCGCCCCGGACATCGACGACCCCGGTGCGGTACTGAACGTCAACGCCGACACCGCCGCCGGGGCCCTGGCGGTTGCCCTACGGGCACAGAAACTCGTCGTCCTCACCGACGTGGAGGGCCTGTATGGGAACTGGCCGGACCCGGAGTCGGTGATCTCCGAGATCCGCGCCGACGAACTGGCCCGGATGCTGCCCACGCTCGCCGCCGGGATGGTGCCGAAGATGGAGGCCTGCCTGCGCGCGGTGCGCGGCGGGGTACCCCAGGCCCACGTCATCGACGGCCGCAAGGCCCACTCCCTGCTGCTGGAGATCTTCACCGACGAGGGAGTGGGCACGATGGTGCTACCCGAGGAGGGGACCGAATGACCACCCGGCAGGACCACACCACCGCTGGATCCACCTGGCAGACCCGCTACGGCGAGGCCCTGATGAACACCTTCGGCCCGCCCCAGCGGGTCCTGGTGCGCGGGCAGGGCGCCTATGTGTGGGACGAGCAGGACCGGCGCTACCTGGACCTGCTCGCCGGCATCGCGGTCAACGCCCTGGGGCACGCCCACCCCGCGCTGGTGGACGCCGTGGCCACCCAGGCGGGCACGTTGGGGCACGTGTCGAACTTCTTCGCCACCCCGGCCCAGATCACCCTCGCCGAACGGGTGCTCGACCTCGCACTGCCCGCCGGGGTGCCGGACGGCTCCCGGGTGTTCTTCACCAACTCCGGCACCGAGGCGATGGAGGCCGCCGTCAAACTGGCCCGGTTGCACGGCGGGCCGCAACGCCCGCGGATCCTCGCGCTGGAGGGAGCCTTCCACGGCCGCACCCTCGGCGCGCTGGCACTGACCCACAAGGCCGCCTACCGCGATCCGTTCGCCCCGCTCCCGGGCGGGGTGGAGCACCTGCCCTTCGGTGACCTGGACGCGCTGCGCACCGCCTTCGTCCGCGACGGGGACCAGGTGGCCGCGATGGTGGTGGAACCGGTCCAGGGGGAGGCCGGGGTACGAGCGTTGCCCGAGGGCTACCTGGCCGAGGCCCGGCGCCTGACCCGCGACCACGGCGCGTTGCTGATCCTCGACGAGATCCAGAGCGGCATCGCCCGCACCGGACGCTGGCTCGCCCACCACCACGACCACCTGGGCGGGGGGATCACCCCGGATGCGATCGCCCTGGCCAAGGGTCTGGGCGGCGGGTTCCCCATCGGGGCCCTGATCGGGGTGGGCCAGGCCGGGCAGACCTTCGCCCCGGGCCAGCACGGCACCACCTTCGGCGGCAACCCGATCGCCGCGGCCGCCGCCCTGGCCACCCTGGAGGAGATCGACCGGCAGGACCTGCTCGCCCGGGTGCGGGACCTGTCCGGGCAGTGGCGCACCGACCTGGCCGGCGTGGACCACCCGCTGCTCGCCGGTGTGCGCGGGGAGGGACTGCTGCTGGCCGTCCTGCTCACCCAGCCGGTGGCGGCCCGGGCCGCCCACGCCGCGCTGGAGGCCGGGTTCATCGTGAACCCGGTGGCCCCGGACGCGCTGCGCCTGGCCCCGCCCCTGATCCTCACCCAGGAGCAGGCCGACACCTTCACCCGGGCCCTGCCGCAGATCCTGACCGCCGCCGAGGAGAGTGCCTGATGCGCCATCTGCGTGCCGACGACGACCTGAGCACCGCGGAGCAGCGCCACGTGCTCGCCCGGGCGCTGGAACTCAAGGCCGACCGCTTCGCCTCCACCGCCCTGGCGGGCCCGCAGCCGGTCGCGGTGATCTTCGACAAGCCCACACTGCGCACCCAGGTCTCCTTCGCCGCCGCGGTGAGCGAACTGGGCGGGTATCCCATGATCGTCGACGGCCGGCTGGCCGGGATCGGGCAACGGGAGCCGGTCCAGGACGTGGCGCGGGTCCTGGGACGGCAGGTCCGCGCCATCGTCTGGCGCACCTTCGCCCAGGCCGACCTGGACCAGATGGCGCAGTGGTCCGGCGTGCCGGTCATCAACGCGCTCACCGACGACCTGCACCCCTGCCAGGCGCTCGCCGACCTGCTCACCATCGCCGAACACACCGGCGGACCCGCCGAACAGGGACCGGCCCTACCCGGACGCGTGCTGGCCTACGTGGGCGACGGGTCGAACAACATGGCGCACAGCTACCTGCTCGCCGGCGCCCTGGCCGGCATGGACGTGCGCATCGGGGCCCCCGCGCAGTACGCGCCCCGGCCGGACATCCTCGCCCGCGCCGAACGGATCGCGGCCGTCACCGGCGCCGAACTCAGCGTGCACACCAGCGCCGCCGCGGCGGTGGACGGCGCGACGGCGGTGGCCACCGACACCTGGGTCTCCATGGGCCAGGAGGGCCAGGCGCAGGAACGCATCACCCCCTTCCTGCCGTACCAACTGAACGCCGACCTGCTCGGCCACGCCGCGCCGTCGGCGATCGTGCTGCACTGCCTGCCGGCCTACCGCGGCAAGGAGATCACCGAGGAGGTCATCGAGGGGCCCGCCGCCGTGGTGTGGCAGGAGGCGGAGAACCGCCTGCACGTGCAGAAGGCGGTCCTGGAGTTCCTCCTGGAGGCCGCATGATCCCGGCCACCAAGGCCGCACGGCACGCCCTGATCCGGCGGATCGTCTCCAGCCGGCCGGTGCGTTCCCAGAGCGACCTGCTGCAGGCCCTCACCGCCGAGGAGGTGAGCGTCACGCAGGCCACGTTGTCCCGGGACCTGGAGGAATTGCGCGCCCACAAGGTGCGCGGCGCGGACGGCGGTACGCACTACGCCCTGCCCCCGGAGGGGCACGCCGTGGGCATCGCTCCCACCGCGACCGCCGAGCAGCTCGCGGCCCGGCTGGGCAGGCTGTGCACCGACCTGCTCATCAGCGCCCGGGCCTCGGGCAACCTGGTGGTGCTGCGCACCCCGCCGGGCGCCGCGCAGTTCCTCGCCTCGGCGATCGACCACTCGGTGCTGCCGCAGGTATTGGGCACGATCGCGGGGGATGACACCATCCTGCTGGTGGTCAGCGATGAACGCCCGGACGCCGCACAGGCCGTCGCAGAACGCTTCCTCGCCCTGGCCGAGGGCGAGCACAACCCAACCCAAGAGGAGAACGAGTGAGCAAGGTCCTGACGAAACTGCCGGTCGGGGAGCGGGTGGGCATCGCCTTCTCCGGGGGCCTGGACACCTCCGTCGCGGTCGCCTGGATGCGCGAGGAGGGAGCGGTCCCCTACACCTACACCGCGGACATCGGTCAGTACGACGAGACCGATATCACCGGGATCCCCGCACGCGCCAAGGAGTACGGCGCCGAGCTGGCCCGGGCGATCGACTGCCGCGCCCCGCTGGTGGAGGAGGGCCTGGCCGCCCTGGCGTGCGGTGCCTTCCACATCACCAGCGCCGGCCGCACCTACTTCAACACCACCCCGCTCGGGCGGGCCGTCACCGGCACGCTGCTGGTGCGGGCGATGCAGGCCGACGGCGTGGACATCTGGGGGGACGGGTCGACCTTCAAGGGCAACGACATCGAGCGGTTCTACCGCTACGGGCTGCTGAGCAACCCGAACCTGCGGATCTACAAACCGTGGCTCGACCCGCAGTTCGTCGACGAGCTCGGCGGCCGGACGGAGATGAGCCAGTGGCTCACCGCACGCGGGCTGCCCTACCGGGACAGCGCCGAGAAGGCCTACTCCACCGACGCGAACATCTGGGGGGCCACCCATGAGGCCAAGACCCTGGAGCACCTGGACGTGTCGTTGGAGACGGTCGAGCCGATCATGGGCGTGCGGTTCTGGGATCCGGAGGTCCAGATCGAGACCGAGGACGTCACCGTGGAGTTCGCCGAGGGCCGGCCGGTAGCGATCAACGGCACCACGTTCTCCGACCCGGTGGCCCTGGTGCATGAGGCCAACGCCATCGGCGGGCGGCACGGCCTGGGCATGTCCGACCAGATCGAGAACCGGGTGATCGAGGCCAAGTCCCGCGGCATCTACGAGGCCCCGGGGATGGCGCTGCTGCACATCTGCTACGAACGGCTCATCGCCGCCATCCACAACGAGGACACCATCACCAACTACCGCCAGCAGGGCCGGCAGTTGGGCCAACTGCTGTACCAGGGCCGCTGGCTGGACCCCCAGGCGCTGATGATCCGCGAGTCCATCCAGCGGTGGATCGGTTCGGTCGTCACCGGATCGGTGACGTTACGGCTACGCCGGGGGGAGGACTACACCATCCTGGACACCACCGGGGAGAACATGTCCTACCACCCGGAGAAACTGTCGATGGAGCGCACCGAGGGCGCCTCCTTCGGTCCCACCGACCGCATCGGGCAGTTGACCATGCGCAACCTGGACATCGCCGACTCCCGGGCGAAACTCGAACTGTACGCCCAGCAGCCGGTGGACCAGGGGCAGGTGCTGGTCGAGCACGGCACCCTGTTCGGCGCGCTTCCCGGCGGGGGTGCAGACCGGATCGTGGACAACCCGGCCGTGGCCGGTGAGGACCAGGAGGCCCTGGACGCCGCCGCGATGGAAGCGGGGACCGACTGATGGGCGATCGGCACCGCGCCGAAAGCCCCTCCGCGCCGGCGGCACTGTGGGGCGGACGCTTCAGCGGCGGGCCCGCGGACGCACTGGCCGCACTGAGCGTCTCCACCCACTTCGACTGGCGCCTGGCCGGGCACGACCTGGCCGGCTCCACCGCCCACGCCAGGGTGCTGCACCGCGCCGGGTTGCTCACCGACACCGAACTGCAGGACATGCTCGCCGCGCTGCAATCGCTGCGGCAGGACCTGGAGGCCGGCCGGCTGCACCCGGGGCCGGACGATGAGGACGTGCACACCGCCCTGGAGAGGCTGCTGATCGAGCGCGCCGGGCCGGAACTGGGCGGCAAGCTCCGCGCCGGCCGGTCCCGTAACGACCAGATCGCCACCATGATCCGGATGTACCTGCGGCAGGAGGCCCGGCACATCGCCGGCGGCGTGCTCGATGTGGCCGAGGCACTGTGCGCGCAGGCCCGCGCCCACCCCGGCGCCCCGATGCCCGGACGCACCCACCTGCAGCACGCCCAGCCGGTGCTGCTGGCCCACCACCTGCTCGCCCACGCCTGGCCGTTGCTGCGGGACGTGCAGCGGCTGGCCGACTGGGACGCCCGGGCCGCCCGGTCCCCGTACGGCTCCGGGGCACTGGCCGGCTCCTCCCTGGGCCTGGACCCGGCCGCCGTCGCCGAGGAGCTGGGGTTCGAGGCGCCGGTGGAGAACTCCATCGACGGCACCTCCGCCCGCGACGTGGTCGCCGAGTTCGCCTTCGTCACCGCGATGATCGCCGTGGACCTGTCCCGCCTGGCCGAGGACGTCATCGTGTGGGCCACCAAGGAGTTCTCCTTCATCACCCTGGACGACTCCTACTCCACGGGATCCTCGATCATGCCGCAGAAGAAGAACCCGGACGTGGCCGAGCTCGCGCGCGGCAAGGCCGGACGGCTGATCGGCAACCTCACCGGCCTGCTGGCCACCCTCAAGGGCATGCCGCTGGCCTACAACCGGGACCTGCAGGAGGACAAGGAGCCGGTGTTCGACTCGGTGGACACCCTCCGTCTGGTCCTGCCCGCGATGGCCGGCATGGTCGCCACGCTCACGTTCCACACCGAGCGGATGGCCGAGCTGGCACCGGCCGGGTTCGCCCTGGCCACCGATATCGCCGAGTGGCTGGTGCGCCGCGGGGTGCCGTTCCGCTCCGCCCACGAGATCGCCGGCGCCTGCGTGCAGGTCTGCGAACAACGCGGTATCGAGTTGGACGACCTCACCGACGCGGACCTGGCGCGGATCTCCCCGCACCTGACCCCGCAGGTGCGGGAGGTGCTCGACGTGGCCGGCTCGCTGGCCTCCCGCGACGCCGTCGGGGGTACCGCGCCGGTGCGGGTGCGCGAGCAACTGCAGCAGGCGCAGGACGCCGTCGCCACCTGGCGCGCCACGTTCGGTGCCGCCGATCCGCCTGGCGCCCACGGCCCGTCGTCGGGCTCTGCCTGAGCCGGCCGGATGCGGTCCGGTGACCGGTGAGCGCGACCCCCGCCGCCCTGGAGGTGATCCTGTCCCGGGTGCACGCCGCCCCCGCCCGGCTGGGGCCGCCGTCGGACCGGCTGCGGCTGGTCTGTATCGACGGCCCGGCCGGCTCGGGGAAGACCACGCTGGCCGATCAGGTCGCGGTGCGCAGCGGCGCCCGGGTGATCCACATGGACGACCTGTACGACGGCTGGGGCGGGCTCCTGGAGGTGCACCACCGGCTGACCGAGCAGATCCTCGAGCCGCTGGCGGCCGGGGGAGTGGGGTGCTACCAGCGCTATGACTGGTACGCCGGAGGATTCACCGAGTGGGTCGAGGTGCCCCGGACCCCACCGCTCCTGGTGATCGAGGGGTGCGGCGCGGGAAGCCGGGTGGTGCAGCCCTACCTGGGCCTGCTGATCTGGGTGAGCGCCCCGGACGGGTTGCGGTTGCGCCGCGGACTGGAGCGGGACGGTGCGGACCTGGAACCGCAGTGGCGGGCGTTCATGGCCGATGAGCAGATCCTCTACGCCCGTGAACGCACACCCCAGCGGGCCCACCTGCACCTGGACGCCTGGGGAGAACTGACCGCCGGTGCCGCCCCGGGGTGAGCATGACAGGATCGGACCCCATGACCGCATCGGTAGTGCGCTCGTTGGACCGCACCGCACTGGACGTGGCCCCCGATCTGCTGGGCGCCGTGCTGAGCACCACGATCGGCGGCGTGACCGTCAGCGTCCGGCTGGTGGAGGTGGAGGCCTACGAGGGTGACCGCGACCCGGGTTCGCACGCCTACCGCGGGCGCACCGCCCGCAACGAGGTGATGTTCGGCCCGGCCGGGCACCTGTACGTCTACCGCCATATGGGTCTGCACCACTGCGTGAACCTGGTGTGCGGCCAACCGGGCACGGCCTCGGCGGTACTGCTGCGCGCCGGTGAGGTGATCGAGGGCGTGGACGCGGCCTTCGCCCGCCGCCGGGCCGCCGGGGTGTGCCGCACCGAGGTGGACCTGGCGCGCGGGCCGGGCCGGCTCACCGTCGCGCTCGGCCTGACCCACGCCCACAACGGCATCCACCTGAGCGCCCCGGGCACCGCCGGGCAGGACGCGGTGCACCTGCGCCTCCCGGAGCCCGCCGCGGGGGCACGTGGCATCGCCACCGGACCCCGCGTCGGGGTGAGCGGACCGGGCGGGGACGGCACCCGGTACCCGTGGCGGTTCTGGCTCCCCGACGATCGGCACGTCTCGACGTTCCGCCCCGGCAGCCCGCGGCGGGCGAACCCGGGCTCACCCGCCGGGGGCGCCCCGGGCCGCAGCGGGAGCGGCGGGTAAAGTCGATCGCGGCAACTGACCCGGACGCACCGGCGTCCCCGACCCCCAGAGGCACGATGAACGACATCCTGACCGACCTACGCTGGCGCGGCCTGCTCGCCCAGACCACTGACGAGCACGCGCTGGAGGAGGCCTTCGCCCAGGGGCCGGTCACGTTCTACGGCGGGTTCGACCCCACCGCCCCCAGTTTGCACGTGGGCCACCTCGTGCTGATCCTGACGATGCGACGGCTCCAGGACGCCGGCCACCGGCCGCTGGCGCTGGTGGGCGGGGCCACCGGCATGATCGGGGACCCGCGCGACGTCGGTGAGCGCACCCTCAACTCCCCGGAGGTGATCGCCGGCTGGGTCGAGCGCATCCGCGCCCAGATCGAACCGCTCCTGGAGTTCGAGGGCCCGGCGGCGGCGCGCATGGTGAACAACCTGGACTGGACCCGGGACCTGGATGCGATCAGTTTCCTGCGGGACGTGGGCAAGTACTTCCGCCTGGGCACCATGCTCGCCAAGGACGTCGTCGCCCGCCGGCTGCGCTCGGAGGACGGCATCAGTTACACCGAGTTCAGTTACCAGGTCCTGCAGGGCATGGACTTCCTGGAACTCTTCCGGCGCTACGGCTGCACCCTGCAGGTGGGCGGCAGCGACCAGTGGGGCAACCTGCTGTCCGGGGTGGAGCTGATCCGCAAGGCCGACGGCGCGAACGTGCACGCCCTGACCACCCCGCTGATCACCCGCTCGGACGGCTCCAAGATGGGCAAGTCCGAAGGCGGAGCCGTCTGGCTCGACCCGGAACTCACCAGCCCGTACGCCTTCTACCAGTTCTGGCTCAACACCGCCGACGACGACGTGATCCGCTACCTGAAGGTCTTCACCTTCCGTAGCCGGGAGGAGATCGAGGCCCTGGAGCAGGAGGTGGCGGAGCGTCCCTTCACCCGCACGGCCCAGCAGACGCTCGCCGCGGACATCACCACGCTGCTGCACGGGAAGGCGGCCACCGAGGCGGTCATCGCCGCCAGCCGGGCCCTGTTCGGCCGGGGGGACCTTCGCGAGCTGGATGAACGGGTCCTGACCGACGCCACCGCCGAGATACCGGTGGGACAGATCCGCCTGGACGAGGCGACGATCGTCGACGCACTCGTGGCCACCGGGCTGAGCAACGGTAAGAACGCCGCCCGGCGCACCGTGGCCGAGGGCGGTGCGTACCTGAACAACGAGAAGGTCACCGATCCGGACCGCCCGGTGCGCCCCACGGACCTGCTCGCCGGCAAGGTCGCGCTCATCCGCCGCGGTCGCCGCAACGTCGCCGCGGTACGGCCCGGTTGAGCCGCCGAGGGGCCCACCGGTACGCCGCCGAGAACGGGGGCGTGACCTGCATCATACTTCGCGCCCAACGGGCCCGGATCGGCCCTCCCAGAGGCCTCATCCGAGAGGTGTTTATGCAGGTCAGAGCCACTTTCGGGAGTGCGGGACGGCATTGCACGGGGCCTCTTGGGCGGAGTTGACACCCCCGGCGCGGACCCGTAATGTTCTATCTCGTTGCCCCGCAGCGAGAGGGACGGAAGCCGATCGGCGAACGGCCCGGCGCGAGGCGCGACAAGCCCCAGACAAGGCGATCTGATCCGGCAAGGATCGAGATTGACTCGACTTGGACAGGCACCAGATAGATGGTGTAGGCTAAAGAGGCTGCCCCGAGGTGAGCCCGAAAGGGAACACAGCGGTGCGCATCCGCTCCTTGAGAACTCAACAGTGTGTCATATCAATCAATGCCAAAATTTGTTTGGTGAATCAGATCCATACCCCCGTATGGGAAATCTGGTTCAGCCAGATCAATATGGCTCGTAAGAGCCACTTCGTAATGTCGGCAGTGAGGGCCTGGCCCGCACCGCCATTAAACATTCACGGAGAGTTTGATCCTGGCTCAGGACGAACGCTGGCGGCGTGCTTAACACATG
>CALKWS010000194.1 GCA_938004115.1 uncultured Ruaniaceae bacterium | reverse complement strand
GATCATGGGCGCGCGCCACCGTTCGACGGTCTGGGTCACCCAGAACGCGAGGAACCCACCCGGCCGCCCGCCCCTCTGTTTACCCGGCCGGTACGGTGGGGCCATGCGAGCCTCAGCACGATCAGCGGTCCCCTCCTTCCAGGTGATGACCCTCCTGGGTCAGGTCGCCCAGATGCGGGCCGAGGGACGGGATGTGATCAACCTGTGTGCCGGGGAACCCTCCGGTGGGGCGCTGAAGGCGGTGCGCGAGCACGCCGGGGACATCAGCGCGGAGAACTTCGGATACACCTCCCCCCTGGGGTTGCTCGAACTGCGGGAGGCCATCGCGAGGCATTACCACCGCTGGTACGGCATGGACATCGGCGCCGAACAGGTGGTGGTGACCACCGGTTCCTCCGGTGCGTTCGTCCTCGCTTTCCTCGCCGCGTTCGACCCCGGTGACGTCGTCGTACTCGCCCAGCCCGGCTACCCCGCCTACGGCAACATTCTCAAGGCCCTGGGCTGTGAGGTGGTGGGGGTGGACTGCGGGCCGGAGGTGGGCTTCCAGCCCACCCCGCAGATGCTCGACGACGTACTGACCCGCCACGGCCGCATCGACGGGCTGATGCTCGCCTCGCCGGCCAACCCCACCGGCACGATGATCGACCGCGAGCGGCTTCGGGCCCTGGACGCCTGGTGCACCGCGAACCAGGTGCGGTTGATCAGCGACGAGATCTACCACGGCATCACCTACGCCGGCGGAACCGACCCGGCCGACGCCCACGGGGTGTGCGCCTGGGACGTGACCACCGCTCCCACCTCGGTGGTGATCTCCTCGTTCTCCAAGTACTGGGGGATGACCGGTTGGCGGTTGGGCTGGGCGCTGGTGCCCCCGGACCTGGCCGAGGGGGTGGCGGCCCTGGCCGGGAACGTCGCGCTGTGCCCGCCGGCCCCCGCGCAGGCGATGGCACTCGGCGCCTTCAGCGACGCCGCCTACGCCGAGGCCGACGCCAGGGTGGCCCGGATGGCCCGCGGCCGGGAGGTGCTGCTGCGCGAACTGCCGGCGCTGGGGTGGGGCCCACTCGCGCCCACCGACGGGGCGTTCTACGTCTACGCCGGCCTCGGGGAAGGGATGGGGTCGCACGCCTCGTCGGTGACCTGGTGTGAGGCGCTGTTGCAGCAGGAGGGGGTGGCAATCACCCCGGGCGTGGACTTCGATCCCCACCACGGCGAGCAGTTCGTGCGGCTGTCCTTCGCCGGTGATCCGGAGGACCTGGTCGAGGCGGTGCGCCGGATCGAACGGTTCCAGAACAACGGCTGACGACGACGGTCCCGCGGGCTGGCCGCATTCGCGGGTTGGTCCGGGGTCAAGGCGACGACCATGCGAGCAACCGGTTGCACCTCGGTGTACGACATTGGTTAGGCTGTGGCGCTGTGAACACTGACGCTCCCACGCTCGCGCCCTCCACCGACAGCCCGTACTGGCGCGGTGCGGTGGGCTGGGTGCAGGACGGCCCCTGGTGGCAGCCCTGGCGCCTACTTCCCGAACGCGCCGCCCGCGCCCACGCCCCGGGCCTGCTGTGGACCGCGCAGATGCCGGCCGGGGTGCGGCTGCAGATGCGCACCGACGCCACCGCAGTGCGGCTCCCCATCGAGAACCTCTCCCCGGAGCGGGAGGCACACGTGGACGTGCTGATCGACGGCGAACAGCACAGCCGCACCGAACTCTCAGAGGGTGCCACCCAACTGGACGTCGCACTCGACGGCGGGACCCGTGAGGTGCAGATCTGGCTGCCGCAGGCCGCCCTGACCCGCGTCGGTGCGGCCACGGTCGATGGCGGGACCGTCTTGCAGGCGCTGCCGGAGGGCCCGCGGTGGGTCACCTATGGCAGCTCGATCACCCAGTGCGCCGCGGCCCACGGCCCGAGCCAGACATGGCCGGCGCTGGTGGCCCGCCGGTGGGGGTGGGACCTGACCTGCCTGGGGTTCTCCGGCCAGTGCCACCTGGACCCCATCGCCGCGCGCACCATCGCCGCGACCCCGGCCGATCTGGTGACGTTGTGCCTGGGTATCAACATCTACGGCAACTCCAGTTTCAACGAACGGTCGCTGGCACCGCAGGTGGCCGGGTTCATCGACCAGGTGCGCGATGCCCACCCAGGGGTGCCGATCGTGGTGATCACCCCGATCGCCAGCCCGGACCGGGAGGACACCCCGAACGAGGCCGGGATGTTCCAGGGCGGGGAACTGCAGAGCAGCGGGCTCACGCTCAGCCAAGTCCGGACCATCGTCGCCGACGTCACCACCGCCGCCCGAGCCGATGACCCCGACGTTCATCTCATCGATGGCCGGGACATCCTCAGCGCCGATGAGGCGCACCTGATGCCCGACGGGCTGCACCCGGACGGCACCGGGTACGAACTGATGGCTTCCCGGCTGGCACCGCGGCTGGCGGAGTTCGCCCCGCAGCCGGTGGCGTAGCGGCGCCGCGCGTCAACTGCGCGTTCGGCGTCGGTTCGCGGATCGCCGTCGTTCGCGGAGCGTCCTTCTACCTGCCGGAGCGCCTTATGAGCGCTCAGCCCCGCTTGCCGCGCTTGGCCCGGGCCGTGAGGTAGTCCCACCGGCGGGCCTTGTGGCGTACCCGGCGCATGCAGGCGATCGCCACGATCATCACGATCGCCACGACCTGTCCGCCGATGATCGCCCGGTTCACGTCGATCGCCGGCTGCCAGGACACCTTCCCGTCGCGCACGGCGTAGACCCCCAGGGGCTTCACCCGGGCGCCGTAGCCCCCGCCGCCCCCGGAACCCTCCGCGTGCGGTCCGTCCTCATCGCTGCGGCGCTCACCGCCGGAGCCGAATCCCAGCCCGGAGCCCCCCATCACCTTGGCCACCGGGATGATGGTGGCGCCATCGGCCTGGTACGCCTCGCCGAAGGCCCGGCTCACCTTCATCGTGTCCCGGGATGCTTCGGTGGGCAGGTTGGCATCGCCCGGTTCGTGTTCACTCATGATGTTCCTCCAGCGGAGTCGGTTCCAGTGACAGGGGTGGCGCCCCCATGGGGCTCCGGCGCCCGGCGGGCCAGCAGTGCGGCGACGGCTCGCCAGCCGAGCAGACCGGCACCCAGGACCCCGGTTGCCACCACCACGAACGGTAGTGCCGTCCCGGAGCCGGTGAGCCAGCGCAGCGCCATCCCGAGGATCACCGTCACAGGCCAGATCACCGCTCCGGCCCGCAGACTGCGCAGCGCCCAGCCCGCGCCACCGGTGACCACCCACCCGACCAGCGCGCCGACGGCGAACGGCCAGGCGGTCAGCAGCACCGCGGACACCGTCACCGAGCCGTAGTGGCTGGACTGCCCGGCCACGGCGAACGCGAGGACCACCAGCAGATCCAGCACGATCGTTGTCAGGCGCATGGACCCATCCTCGCCCGCCGGGGGTGGTGGTGTACACCGGATAGCGGCTGTTGTGACGGCGCCACTACCCGGGCGGCCGGTGCACCTATCGGCATGACCCGGGCGGCCGGTAGATTACTGACGTCGCTCCCGCCACCGTGAGGATCCTTCGTTGACGCACGCCGCTGACACCGTCGCCCACGCCCGCAATACTCCCGAACTGGACCAGCCCTACACCGAACTGGGCCTCAAGGAGGAGGAGTACGCACGCATCCTGCAGATCCTGGGCCGGCGCCCCACCTCCGCCGAACTGGCGATGTACTCGGTGATGTGGTCCGAACACTGCTCCTACAAGTCCTCCAAGAAGCACCTGGCGCAGTTCGGCGCCAAGACCACCGAGGAGATGCGTGCCCGACTGCTGGTGGGCATCGGCCAGAACGCCGGCGTGGTGGACATCGGGGACGGCTGGGCGGTGACCTACAAGGTGGAGTCGCACAACAGCCCCAGTTACATCGAGCCCTACCACGGGGCGGCCACCGGCGTGGGCGGGGTGGTCCGCGACATCATCTCCATGGGTGCCCGGCCGGTAGCGGTGATGGACCAGATACGGGTGGGTGATCCGGACCATCCCGACACCCACCGCGTCCTGACCGGCGCTGCGGCCGGCATCGCCGACTACGGCAAGGGCCTGGAGGTGCCCAATGTCGGCGGGGAGACCGTGTTCGACCCCTCCTACCAGCGCAACCCGCTGGTCAACGCCCTGGCCCTGGGGGTGCTGCGCCACGAGGACATCCACCTGGCGAATGCCACCGGACCCGGGAACAAGGTGGTGCTGTTCGGCGCGCGCACCGGCGGGGACGGGATCGGCGGTGCCTCCATCCTGGCCAGCGACACCTTCGATGAGAACAAGTCGGTGAAGGCGCCCAAACCGGTGGTCGGCGACCCGCTGCTGGAGAAGCGACTCATCGAATGCTGCCTGGAGGCGTTCGCGGCCGACCTGGTCGAGGCGATCCAGGACCTGGGCGCCGCCGGCATCTCGTGTGCCACCTCGGAACTGGCCTCCAACGGTGAGGGCGGGATGCACGTGGACCTGGAACGGGTGCCGCTGCGGGACCCCGAGTTGAACGCCGGGGAGATCCTGATGAGCGAGTCCCAGGAACGCATGATGGCCGTGGTCGCACCGGACAAACTCGAGCAGTTCCTCGCGATCGCCTCCAGGTGGAAGGTGGAGGCCGCCGTGATCGGGGAGGTGACCGACACCGGCCGGCTCACCATCGACCACCACGGTGAACGGATCGTGGACGTGGACCCGCGCACCGTCGCCCACGACGGCCCGGTGTACGACCGCCCCTACGCCGAACCGGCCTGGCAGGCCGAACTGAACGCCGACGCCGCAGAGCGGCTGCCGCGCCCCGGCACCCCGGAGGAACTCCGGGCTCAGGTGCTCACCGTGCTGGCCAGCGCGAACCTGGCCGGCAAGCAGTGGGTCAGCGACCAGTTCGACCAGGCCGCCCGCGGCAACACCGTGCTCGCCGCCCCGGACGATGCCGGCGTGGTGCGCATCGACGCCGACTCGAACCTGGGGGTGGCGCTGGCCGGCGACGCCAACGGCCGGTACACCAAGCTCGACCCCTACGCCGGGGCGCAGCAGGCCCTGGCCGAGGCGTACCGCAACGTCGCCACCGTCGGTGCCGAACCGGTGGCCGTCAGTGACTGCCTGAACTTCGGGTCCCCGGAGGACCCGGACGCGATGTGGCAACTGGTGCGCGCCATCACCGGCCTGGCCGATGCGTGCCTGGACCTGGGCGTCCCGGTGACCGGCGGGAACGTGTCGCTGTACAACTCCACCAAGTCCGCCGACCTGCCGCCCGGGCACATCGACGCCTCGATCAACCCCGCGCCGGTGGTGGCGGTGCTCGGGGTCCTGCCGGACGTGTCGGTGACCGTGCCCTCCGGGTGGTCGCGCGCCGGGCTGGACATCCTCTTGCTGGGCTCCACGGCCGAGGAACTGTCCGGGTCGGTGTGGGCCGATGTGGTGCACGCCCACCTGGGTGGCCATCCGCCCGCGGTGGACCTGGCCGCCGAGCGGGCCCTGGCGCGCGTGCTCATCGACGCCGTTCGCGGCGGGCTGGTGGACGCCAGCCACGACCTGTCCGACGGCGGGCTCGTCCAGGCGCTCACCGAATCGGTGCTGCGGTTCGGCGTGGGTGCCCGGGTGGACCTGGCCGCCGTGCTCCAGCGGGACGGCATCGACCCGGCCACCGCGTTGTTCTCCGAGTCCGGCGCCCGCGCGGTCGTGGCCACCGGCCGGGCCGAGGCGGTCGAGGCGCTCGCAGCCGAGCACGGAGTGCCGGTGACCCGGCTGGGCGTGACGGACGACGACGCCGGACTGCAGGTCGCGGACCAGTTCGGGATCGAGATGGCTGAGTTGGACCGCGCCCACCGCGGGACGCTGCCTGCGTTGTTCGGCTGACTGGACTCACCGTCCCAGCCCGCCGAGTTCGACGCTCACGGTCAAAGTCGTGGGAAGGTGCGCGCGACCTCGGCCGAAAGGCACGACCTCGGCCCGGGTCAACGCCGGGGGAGGAGGGCGCGGCGAGGACCGTCCGGGTCCAACAGCACGTGCTGGCCAACTGTCGCGACCAGCCGTCGGGGGTCGCGGCGGTCCGCCCTGGTCGCCCGGATCACCAGACAGCCGGCCGCCCGGAGCGCATCCTCGCGCACCTTCTCGGCGTAGAGGTCATCGGGACTCTGGTACTTGGCCACGCCGTCGTACTCCACCCCGATGAAGCGCCAATTGCCGCGGACAACCGCACCGGACCAGAGCAGATCCGGGTAGAAGGTTCCCTGGTCCGTGACGACCGGGGTTTGGAGGTCCGGTACTGCGAAGCCGGTAGTCAACATGAGCCACCGCACCCATGACTCCGCGGGCGATTCCGAACGTGCGTCGGCATGGGCGATCACAGCCCGGGCCCCCACTACTCCCCGGCGAGGCCCTAAGCGTTCGATGCGTTCGGCCAAGTCTTCCTTGATGGCCGCGGCGCTCTCCTGTCCGGCCGAGAACCGGGTGGTTCCGGAAAGTCGGCGTAGTACCGCATCAGCGACGGCGAGTGCGTGAGCGGGGTGTGCCGAGCGGGCGTAGTCGATGCAGGTTCGTTCCAGAGTTGTCACTGGGAGGCGATCCACGAGCGAGATATCGGATGGTGGCAGAGTCTTGGTGACGTGTCGGACGATATCCGGCGACCTGGAACCCGAAGGCCGGACCTCCTGGACGACGTGGACGACATCGGTACTGATCCGAAAGGTCGGCAACTGATGCAGGACCGCCGCAGTGTCGTGGCTGAATGCGTACCGGGTGCGCAGTTGCTGGGCCACCGCGACGCACCGGTCGTGCACGCGTTGGGCGTCCTCGGAGTTGGCGTCCGCCGGTACGTAGGCTCCCCGCCGGAGTCGCACCAGCGTGCCGCGGCGATGTTCTGCACGCAGCGCTCCGTGGGGATAGTGCGCCGATAACTGGAGATTGCTCGGGGGAGTCCTCATCCGGGCATATTGATGGCTGCGGCACCGGTGAAACAGTGCCGCAGGAACCTGCTGTGGACGGCCCCGACCTCTGTGGACGACTCCCCGGCAGCCCGGCCCATCGCGGGGGCGTGGGGCAGTGCGGCATCGCTGCGACTGGCGGTATCGAGGTCGAGGCCTCGTGCCAGGGTCGCGCGCCGCTTGCCTCGACCTCGCCGCCGGGCGTCGAACTGGATGGTTCTGGCCGGCGGCATCCGGTGGCGCTGGCGGTATCGGTGCCGTGCGGGCGATCAGCGGGGTGGTCAGGACCGCGGAAGCCGGCG
>CALKWS010000193.1 GCA_938004115.1 uncultured Ruaniaceae bacterium | reverse complement strand
TCCTCCAGCATCCAGCGCACCCGGGCCAGGTGGTCCCGGTGCGCCGGGTCGGTGGCGCTGCGGGCGGCCGCCCACCACGCATCCCGTAGTTCCCGGACCTGCCAGGACAGGTCGGCATCGCGTTGCGGGTTCGCCGCGGCCTTCTCCACTCGCATCCGCGCCGCCTGCAGGTACCGGGGCAGGTGTTCCAGCCGGTCCGGCGGGGTGGCGGCCACGAACCCGTCGAAGATGAGAGCGGCGTGCTGGTCACGCACGTCGCTGAGCACGTCCAGCAGCGCCAGGGACGTGGTGCCGGAGATGGTGCGTTCCAGTTCCCGGGAGTCACTCAGGATGGTGGCCACCACCTGCGCGAGGCGGTACACCTCGTCCTCCAGCTTCCCGTGCACCTCGGTGGCCACCTGCTGGAACCGGGACCGGGAGCGCACCGGGCGCAACTCCTCCGGGGAGGTGAGCGCGCCCACGGCGGCGCGGACCAGGTCCTGGGCGAGTGCGTCGGTGTTGCGGTAGGGGCTGGTGGCCAGCGTCAGCGCCATCTGCCCGGTCCACCGGCTGGTGATCCGCCCCGCCGGTAGCGGGCTGGTGCGGGCGAGGAGCGCGGCCACCCCGTCCGGGTGGGCAGCATCGCGCTCCGCCGCGCCGGTGAGCACCCGCAGGTGCACCGCCTCGCCGTCGGCCACCAGCGCCGGGTAGCCGCGCACCTGCAGCCCGCCCGCCCCGGTGGCGGTGACCTGCTCCGGGATTTCCTCGATGCCCGGCCAGCCGGTCAGGTTCTCCTCCTCGGCCAGCCCGGGGGTGAGGTCGGTCCGATCCGCACCGGCGGCCTGGGCTCCCGCACGGGCGCCGGCCGGGGCGCCGCCCTCGCCGCCGGGTCCGAGCGAAGAGTCCGTGCTGCGGCGCCGGGCGGGTGCGGGCACGGGCGGACCAGAGCGGCGGCGGGCCTCGTCCAGCGCGGCGCCCACGGCGGTGCGTACCGCGCCCGCGGACGCCGAGGCCAGCCGTTGCTGCAACGCCGTCAGGTCCTGTCCGGCGCCCAGCACCGTCCCATCGGCCCCGTGGACCTGGAAGGTCATCCGCAGATGGGCAGGTAGCCGCTCGGGCTCCCAGTCCGCGGCGGTGATGGTCACGTCGCGCACCCGTTGCGCGGCGGCGGTGAACGCCTCCCGGAACGAGGGAGCGCCCGGGGGAGCGGGCGCCACCTGCTCCCACGGGGGCAGGTGGGTGCGGATCTGCGCGGCCACGTCGGGAGCGGGCACCAGGTGCCGGCGCACCGGCTTGGGCAGCGCGCGGATCGCCGCGATCGTCAGTTCCTCCAGCAGGCCCGGGACCAGCCAGTCGAATCCCTCCGGGCGCACCCGTGGCAACACCTCGATCGGGATGTGCACGGTGACCCCGTCCGCCTCGGTGCCCGGTTCGAACTGGTAGGTGAGCGGCAGGGTCAGGTCCCCTTGCACCCAGGTGGAGGGGAAGGCGGCCTCGTCCAACTGGTGGTCCGGCGGGAGCACGTCGGCCAGGGTCAGGTCCAGCAGGTCCGGCCGGTCCCGGCGGGTCTTCTTCCACCAGGTGTCGAAGTGGGTGGCGGTGACCACGTGCTCGGGAATGCGGGCGTCGTAGAAGTCGAACAACCCCTCCTCATCGAGCACCAGGTCCCGGCGGCGCTCGCGGGCCTGGATCTCCTCGGCCTCGGCCAGCACCGCGGCGTTGTGGCCCACGAAGGCGTGGTGGGTCTGCCACTGCCCGTCCACCAGGGCCTCGCGGATGAACATCTCGCGCGCGGCTTCCGGGTCCACCCGGGCGTAGGGCACCGGCCGGTCGGCGGCCAGGGTGAGGCCGAGCAGCAGCACCTTCTCCTTGACCATCCCCGCGCCCTGCTTGGTGGACCAGTACGGGTCGGAGTAGGTGCGTTTGATCAGGTGCCCGGCCAGGGGTTCGACCCATTCGGGCCGGATCCGGGCCACGGTGCGGGCGAACAACCGGGCGGTCTCCACCAGTTCGGCGGCCATCACCCACTCGGGGTTCTTCTTCGCCAGGTGGGAGCCGGGGAAGATGACGAACCTGGCCCCGCGCGCACCGGTGTACTCCCGGCGGCGCTCGTCCCAGGTCCCGATGTGGGTGAGCAGCCCGGAGAGGATCGCCTGGTGCAGCGCATCGGCGTCCACCTTCTCGGCGGACTTGGCCGGTTGCAGGTGGATGCCCAGCGGCTTGATCATTTGCCGCAACTGGCCGTGTACGTCCTGCCACTCCCGGATGCGCAGGAAGTGCAGGAACTCGGCCCGGCACATCCGGCGGAACGCCGAGGAGGACAACTCGGCGCGCTTATGCCGCAGGTAGTCCCACAGTTTCAGGATGGCCAGGAAGTCCGAGTTCGGGTCGGCGAACCGGCGGTGCTTCTCATCGGCTTGCTGGGCGTGTTCGGCGGGACGTTCGCGCACGTCCTGGATGGACAGCGCCGCCACGATCACCAGCACCTCCGCGGCGCACCCCAACCGGTCGGCCTCGATGATCATCCGGCCCAGCCGCGGGTCGATCGGCAACCCGGCCAGCGCCCGGCCCACCTTGGTCAACCGGAAACCAGCGGACGACGGCGCAACTCGCCCGGGCGGGCCGCTGCCGGGTGCGCGGGCACGCCCGGAGCGCGCCGCGTCGTCGGTGATCGCACCCAGTTCGGTCAGCAGCGCCACGCCGTCGCGCACCGCCCGGGTGTCCGGGGGGTCGACGAACCCGAAGTTCGCGACCTCCCCCAAGCCCAGGGCGGTCATCTGCAGGATCACCGAGGCCAGGGAGGTGCGCAGGATCTCCGGTTCGGTGAACTCCGGTCGGGACTCGTAATCGGCCCGCGAGTACAGCCGGATGCAGATCCCGTCCGCCACCCGCCCGGACCGGCCCGCGCGCTGGTCGGCGCTGGCCCGGGAGATCGGTTCGATCGGCAGGCGCTGAACCTTGGTGCGCGCGGAGTACCGGGAGATCCGCGCGGTTCCGGTGTCGATGACGTAGTGGATCCCCGGAACGGTCAGGGACGTCTCGGCGATGTTCGTGGCCAGCACGATCCGGCGGCCGGCGTGCGGGGCGAACACGCGGTGCTGCTCCGCGGCGGACAGCCTCGCGTACAGCGGCAGGATCTCCACGCCCGGGCCGGGCCTGCCGTCCAGATGCTTCTCCAGCGCCTCGGCGGCATCGCGGATCTCCCGTTCCCCGGAGCAGAACACCAGGATGTCCCCGGGGCCCTCGGCCATCAACTCATCGGCCGCCAGGCAGATCGCCGTGGCCTGGTCCAGCGGTTCCTCCCGGGCCGCACCCGCCTGAGTCACGCGCGGCGCGACGTCGCTGCGGTCCCCGGCCTCGTCGTCGTCGGCATCGGGCACCAGCGGGCGGTACCGCACCTCCACCGGATAGGTGCGCCCCGACACCTCGATCACCGGGGCGGGCTCGTCCGGGGTGCCGAAGTGCTCGGCGAACCGCTCGGAGTCGATCGTGGCCGAGGTGATGATCACCTTCAGGTCCGGCCGCTGCGGCAGTAACTGGTGCAGGTAGCCCAACAGGAAGTCGATGTTCAGGGACCGCTCGTGGGCCTCATCGACGATGATCGTGTCGTACCGCCGCAGCAGCGGGTCACGCTGGATCTCCGCCAGCAGGATCCCGTCGGTCATCACCTTGATCAGCGTGCTGTCGCTGACCTGGTCGGTGAACCGCACCTGGTAGCCCACGGCGCGGCCCACCTGGGTGTCCAGCTCCTCCGCGATCCGCTCCGCGACGGTGCGGGCGGCGATCCGCCGCGGCTGGGTGTGCCCGATGGTGCCGGTGACGCCGCGGCCCAGTTCCAGGCAGATCTTCGGAAGTTGCGTGGTCTTGCCCGAACCGGTCTCCCCGGCCACGATCACCACCTGATGGTCGGCGATCGCCCGGGCGATGTCCTCCTTGCGGGCGCTGACGGGTAGTTGCTCGGGATAGGTGATGCGCGGCATCGCGGCGCGGCGCCTGGCGATCGTCTCGGCGCTCGGCGGCCGGAAACCGGGGCGGCCGGATCCGCGTCCGCGGCGGTGCCGGCGCTCCGGACGGCGACGGTCCCGGCCCTCGTTCCGGCGGGTGTCGCCTTGCCGCCTTCGGCCGCGACCCCGCCGGGAGGGACGGTCCCCCGGCGTGCGAGGGTCAGTGCGCGCGGCCTCGTCCCGGCGGGGCCCCCCGGAACCGGGGTCGACCGGGCGCGCCGCGTCACCCGCCGTGGAGGGGCGCGTGCGCTCACCGGACGGCTCCGGCGACTGCGGCCGTCGTTCGTTGCTGCGTGCGTCGGTCACCGCCGGCCATTGTCTCAGGCCGGTTGCCCGCCGCGAATCCAATAACCAGCCCGGCGGGTCAGGTCAGCGGCAGGTGGGTCAGGGCAACAGGCGCGGCGCCAGCGGCGGCTGGGAGTCCGGTGCGTCCTCGAACGTGGCGGGCGGCGCAGTGGTGTCGTACCCGTCGCGGCGCACCGCGCGAACGGTCACGATCGCGACGGTCAGGAGGGCCAGGAGAATCAATGCAGTAACCATGGCAGGAAGTCTGCGCCCGTCGCACTTCTGCCACCAGTGGCAGAAGTGCCGACATGCATTGAAAAACTGCCAAGTAGGGTGCATGCTGAACTATGCGAAAAGTCGCGGCGATCGTGCAGGACGGCGTGGAGCCCTTCGGACTCGGCGCACTGAGCGAACTATGGGCCGAGCCCTACCACGCGGACGATGACAATCCGGTGTTCGACTTCCTCGTGTGCGCCCCCACCCCCGGGCGGATCTCGGGTACCGGGGGCTTCGACGTGCACGTGGAGCATGGGTTGGACCAGGCAGCCGATGCCGACCTGATCTGCGTCGCGGCGAGCACCGACCTGACGACGGACGATCCGGCGGTGCTGGACTTCCTCCGTCAGGCCGACGCGGACGGGCGGAACATCTTCTCGCACTGCACCGCCGCGTTCACCCTGGGGCGCGCCGGACTGCTCGACGGCCGGCGGTGCACCACCCACTGGCGCTACGCCGACCGGCTCAGCGCGATGTTCCCCGAGGCGCGCGTGGACCGCGACGTGCTCTATGTCCAGGACGGCCGGCTGACCACCGGGGCCGGGGTGGCCGCGGTGCTCGATGCGGGCCTGCACCTGATCCGGCAGACCTTCGGCGCTCGCGTTGCGGCGGCGGCCGCCCGCCGGATGGTGGTGCCTCCGCACCGCGCCGGTGGGCAGAGCCAGTTCATCGATCGCGCCGTCCCGGAACGCGACGCGGAGACCCTCAGCCCGTTGCTGGACTGGGTGGGCGGCAACCTCCGGGAGGACCTGAGCGTGGACGCGCTGGCCCGCCGGGCGCACATGTCGCCGCGCACCTTCGCGCGGCGCTTTCGCGCCGAGACCGGCCTGACGCCGCACGCCTGGGTGGTGGGCCAGCGGCTGGCCGCCGCCGAGGAACTCCTGGAGACCACCGAGGGCTCGGTGGAGTGGATCGCCGACCAGGTCGGGTTCGGCAACGCCGGTACGCTGCGCCAGCACTTCGTGCGCAGTCGCGGCATCTCCCCGCAAGCCTACCGGCGCCAGTTCTCCCACCTGGCCCCAACCGCCGTCGA